>CAMBXJ010000473.1 GCA_945871455.1 Asaia bogorensis | reverse complement strand
GGGATGCTGCCATGCGTAGTTGGTCGCATGGAGTGGGTTTGCCTTCAAGGTTGGTGGGGTTGGAGGTGTGGGATTGGTGGGTCTGCCCAGGTGGATTTCCGGCTAGCTTTGGGAGCATCTGGACATCGTTCGGAGTCAGCATCGCTCGGACTCCAGTTGCGTGGCGGAACCGACTGGTCGCTTGGGTCGTTCATGATGTGGGGATGAACACCCACGCCTGCCCTGCGTCCCGGGATGACTCCGGGCGGCGGATCGCTGGGTTTTCAAAGACGGTGGGTACTATCTGGCCTCGGCACCGTGCGGGTCAGACGGAAAGGCCAGCCCCTCATACAATTCCTGCAACGGCACCGTGGCGGCGATCTCCGGCAAGGGGAGGTCCACGTCGCCGATCAGGATGTGCCCGACCCAATCGTCTCGATCGCGGGAGAACACCGTCGCGGCCTGGAGGGTTTGTTCCAGGATCACGTAGCGTTGGATGGATGGGGTGTCGCGGTATTCCCGGTTCTTTTCAATCCGGTCCGTGTCCGACGTGCTGGCACTGAGTATTTCGAACACGATGACGGGTTCGGTGACGACCGTTGCGTCGACCGGGACGAGTGCGCACACGACGAACGCGTCCGGGTAGCGGATCCGCCCGGCCACCTGGATTTTCAGTTCACTTCCCACCGCTCGGCACGGGCCGCCGCGGAGGCGGTTGCCGAGCGCGCGGATAAGATTGACCTGGATGAAGGCGTGGGCCGCGGTCCCGCCGGTCATGGCGACCGGTTGGAAACCGTCGAATTCATACTTCAGCGGCTGGCGGTTTTCCCAGTCCAGGAACTCTGCCAGGGTCATGGTGTGTTGCAGGGCCGCGCTCATGGGCTGGGATGTAGCACTTGCCGAGCGTTCGGGGATAACTGATTTGCGGGGCGGGTCGGCCCGGCCTTGCCGTCACGAAGGCAGAACCGCACCCGCCGTCGCAAGGCCCAAAGCGGGCGTCGACGTCAGGGGGTTACCCTCAGGGCACGCTACTCGTCATGTCCCCGTCGCCCGGACGGACCCCACACCGCGCCTGCGCCCCAAAGCCATTTGGGGCGCCGGGCGAGCGCAACGGTCGCCACCGTGACGATCGGGCGCTGTCCCGCTATCGGGCAGTCACGATCCAGCCTTCCCTCTGCCCAACCGGCCCGACGCATCGCTTGGCGGAGGCTCTTGCCTAAATCAAAGGCATCGGTAAACGACAGGTTAACCGCCGGGAAACGTAACAATACCCCCCGATATCCGCATTGGTCCGTAACAAAATCCCGCCATATCGGCGCCTGATCGGAACGGATTACTGAAATCTCAAACTTAAAGTAGAATCTGAGGAAACCGTCTTTTCACTTCAATCCCAACGTCATACCGGGAAATCCTCAGGCGTTATCTGAGAGCGGCCAACGGCACCCCAAACGCCATTTTGGACCATATTCATATTTCGGACGCTTCCGTTAACCCTTGCCTACAATTAAGGCAAAGTCATGCCCCAGCCGGGATTCATCCCCCGCAGACCCGTCCCCGGCAGAGGAAAACCGCCATTTTGCTTGCCTCGGACCCGCCTCGCATCTAGGACAAAAAGAGAACAATTGGTTGTCCAAAATGCCGCCTGCCGCCGTCACCTCACGGTTCCCACGCCTGCCGCGCAAGCTGCGGTCGGTCCGCGTGCCGGTTTCAAACCCGGAATCGCACAACCACGGTCGAAAAAAGCACGGCGAGACGGGCCAACACACGCCGCTGGCCGGCGCGAAAACGTGCAGCGACGCCCTATGGGCTGATCACGTGTCCGATGTCCGCTGCATGCAACAACAGCGGCCGGAAGTCATTATTGAGGAGACCGCCCGGTTCGGCTTGCAGCACCAACCCGCGCCCATCATCCCGTTGGGGCGCGCACCGCGACGGTCCGGGGTGGCTCAAACCGCGTGCCCGCAAAGCCGAAGGGCAAGGGTGAAGGTGACCCGGGATCGTCGTCGGCCGCCCGTCCCCACCCCGTCAGTAACTCCGCGGCATCCCCAACACATGCTCCGCCACGTACGACAGAATCAAATTCGTGCTGATCGGCGCCACCTGATACAACCGCGTCTCACGGAACTTCCGCTCCACATCGTATTCTTCCGCGAACCCGAACCCACCATGAGTCTGAATACAAGCCTCCGCCGCGGCCCAGGCGGCGTCGGCGGCGAGCATCTTGCCCATATTGGCTTCCTCGCCCGGAGTCTGCCCGGCCTCGAACTTCGCCAACCCGGCCTGCACCATCAACTCCGCCGCCCGCATCTGAGCGTAAGCCCGCGCGATCGGGAACTGGATGCCCTGGTTCTGGCCGATCGGGCGGCCGAACACCACGCGTTCGCGGGCGTAATCCGCCGCTTTCTTGATGAACCAGCGCGCATCACCGATGCATTCCGCCGCGATCAGCAGGCGTTCGGCGTTCATCCCGTCCAGGATGTAACGAAACCCGCGCCCCTCCTTGCCGATCAGATTGGCAGCCGGAACGATCATGTTGTCGAAGAAAATCTGCGTGGAATTATGGTTCATCATCGTGCGGATGGGCGTGATGGTCATGCCCTTGCCCAGTGTTTCCCGCATATCCACCACGAACGTGGACAAACCGTCGGTGCGCTTTTCCACCTTGTCCCGCGAAGTCGTCCGGGCCAGCAACAGCATCAGGTCGGAATGTTCGGCGCGACTTGTCCAAACCTTCTGTCCATTCACCACGTAATGATCGCCGTCCAGACGAGCAAACGTGCGCAGGGATGTCGTATCGGTGCCGCTGGTCGGCTCGGTCACGCCGAAGGCTTGCAGGCGAAGGGCGCCGGTGGCGATGCCGGGCAGGTATTGGCGCTTCTGATCCTCGGTCCCGTGCCGCAGGATGGTGCCCATGATATACATCTGGGCGTGGCAGGCAGAGGCGTTGCAGCCCTCGGCGTGGATGGTTTCCAGGATCGCCGCGCCGGCGGACAGCGGCAGGCCGGCACCGCCATATTCCTCGGGGATCAGGGCGCCCAGAGAGCCGGCCTCGGTCAAAGCGCGCACGAACGCGGTGGGATAGGCGCGTTCCTGGTCCAGCTTGCGCCAGTATTCGCCGGGGTAGCGGGAGCAGAGCTTCGCCACCTCCTCCCGGATTTCGGTATGGGGGTCAACGAGCCGAGGCTGGTCCATGCTGCTCTCCAAAAGCCGCCGCGGGGGCGGACAGGTCTGGTGGGTGTTCGTCGTGGGTTGGTCTTAGGGCGGCGGCCGGGTGGGTGGCAAGCCGAGGCGGGACCGGCCCGCGCAACAGCCAGGCCGCAACGCCGGCGGGAGGCTCCGACGGCTTTGGGACGTCCGGACCTACATTGCCATGGCCATGTATTTGCGCGCATTCATCCGGTGCAATTCCTTGAAATACCGCTCGTTC
>CAMBXJ010000472.1 GCA_945871455.1 Asaia bogorensis | reverse complement strand
ATCCATCTGGAACCGGGCGCGCGCCTGACCGTGTTCGACATTGCCATGGGAGAGGGCACCTATCTGCACAATCCGGTGACGGAGGTGCATGTCGGGGCCGGCGCGCATCTGACCCATGTGCGCTTGCAGGACGAGAGTATCGACGCGTTCCATCTTGCCACGATCTATGTCGATGTCGGGGCGGCGGGCACTTATGACGGGTTCACCCTGAACCTCGGCGGGCGGCTGACCCGGGCGGAGTTCCACGTGGGCCTGACCGGTTCGGCCGCGGTGGCGCATCTGAACGGCGCGCAGTTGCTGACCGGGACGCAGCATGCCGATTTCACCTCTGTGATCCGCCATGCCGAACCGCATGGCACGTCGCGCCAGACGGTGCGCAATGTGCTGGCGGGCCGGTCGCGGGGTGTATTTCAGGGCCGCATCGAGGTGGCGCGCGGTGCGCAGAAGACTGACGGCTATCAGATGAACCAGGCGCTGCTGCTGTCGCCGGATGCCGAAATCGACAGCAAGCCGGAACTGGAAATTTTCGCCGACGACGTGAAATGCAGCCATGGCGCCACCGTGGGCGAACTGGATGGCGAACATCTGTTCTATTTGCGCAGCCGAGGCATTCCGGACCAGGAGGCTCGGGCGCTGCTGGTGCGTGCGTTCCTGCGGGACGGCCTGGATGCCGTGACCGACGAACCCATTCGCGCCATACTGGAAGACAGTGTGCAACGGTGGTGGGACCGGCAGGCCGTGAAGGCAACGGCTTCGCAGGACATCGCGACAAGGGGGGCGGTCGGAGCATGAATGTTATGAGCAAGCCGGCGCCGTTCGACATTGCGCACATTCGCCAGGATTTCCCGATCCTGGCCCAGACGATCCGCGGCAAGCCGCTGGTGTTTCTGGACAGCGCCGCCTCGGCCCAGAAGCCACGCGCGGTGATCGACGCCATGCGCAACGCGATGGAAACCCAATACGCCAATATCCATCGCGGCCTGCATTGGATGAGCGAGCGCACCACCGAGGCCTATGAGGCCGCGCGCGATGCGGTGGCGTCGCTGATGAATGCATCGGACCGGCACGAGATCGTGCTGACCCGCAACGTGACCGAGTCGCTCAATCTGATGGCGCACAGCTACGGACGGGGCGTGATGCGGCCTGGCCAGGCGGTGGTGATTTCGGCCATGGAGCATCATTCCAACATCGTGCCCTGGCAGATGCTGCGCGATGAGCGCGGGATCGAACTGCGGGTCGCGCCGATCACCGATGCCGGGGAGTTGGACCTGGCGGCGTTCGAGGCCCTGTTCGCCGACGGCAAGGTCGGGTTGGTGTCGATCACCCATATGTCGAACGTGCTGGGTTCGGTCACGCCGGCCGAACGCATCGTGCAGATCGCGCATGCGCATGGCGCAAAGGTGCTGTTCGACGGTGCCCAGGCCGTCGTGCACCGGCGGATCGATGTGCAGGCGCTGGGCTGCGATTTCTACGCCTGGACGGGGCACAAGCTGTATGGCCCGACCGGGATCGGCGTGTTGTGGGGCCGGCGGGAGTTGCTGGAACGCATGCCGCCGTTCCTGGGCGGTGGCGACATGATCTCCTCGGTCAGCTACGAGAAGTCCAACTGGGCCGAGGTGCCGCATAAATTCGAGGCCGGCACGCCGCCGATCCTGGAAGGGATCGGGCTGAAGGCGGCGATCGATTATGTGCAATCCATCGGCTATGACGCAATTGCTGAACATGAGCGGGCGCTGGTCGATCGGGCGTTGACGAAATTGTCGGCGATCGAGGGGATCACGATCATCGGACGCGCGCAGGATCGCGGCGGGGTCGTGTCGTTCACCCTGGACAAGGCGCATGCGCATGACGTTGCCACCTTGCTGGATCGGCAGGGGATCGCGGTGCGGGCCGGGCATCACTGCGCCGAACCGCTGATGCGCCGGCTGAACCTGGACAGCACCGCGCGGGCCAGTTTCGGCATCTATACGACGTTGGAGGAGATCGACGTGTTGGCGGATGCGCTGACCCGCGTGCGGGAGTTCTTCAAGTGATGAACGCGGATGCACCTGTTGCCAGTCCACCCTCTGGCGGTCTTGCCTCTGCCAGTCCACCTTCCCGCAGTCTTCCGGCCGACGGTTTCGACGATCTGCGCGATCTGTATCAGGAAGTGATTCTGGATCGCGGTCGCAAGCCTCGGCATGGCAAGCGGCTGGAGGCGTTCGACGCCACGGCCAAGGGCGACAACCCGATGTGCGGCGATCGGGTCCAGGTCTGGGTCAAATATGCCGAGGACGGCCGCATCGCCGCGACCGGCTTTGACGCGCGCGGCTGCGCCATCAGTATCGCCTCGGCCGATCTGATGGCGGAAACGGTGCGGGGGCGCGACAAGGCCGACACGCGCGCCCTGTTCGCCGCGTTCCGGGAGATGGCGCGCACCGGCATCTGTCCGAACTGCGAGGCGGGTCTGACCGAACCGCTGCGGCAATTGGCGCCGTTGTCGGGCGTCCACGATTATCCGTCCCGCGTGAAATGCGCGACCTTGCCCTGGCACGCGCTGATCGCGGCGCTTGATGGCACGAAGGAGGCGAGCAGTGAATGACATGACCCCGCCGCATGCCGCCTGGACCCCGGACGGAGAAACGCCGCCGCGACCGTCGGAGACCACTCTGATCGACGCCATCGCCACGGTGTACGATCCGGAAATTCCGGTGAATATCTATGAACTCGGCCTGATCTACGCTGTCGATATCCATGACGATGGGGCGGTGAAGGTGGAAATGACCCTGACCGCGCCGGCCTGTCCCAGCGCGCAGGAATTGCCCGAGCAGGTCCGCAACGCCGTGCTGGCGGTGCCGGGGGTCACGTCGTGTGAGGTCGAGACCGTCTGGGATCCGCCCTGGGATCAAAGCCGGATGACCGAAGAAGCCCGCCTGCAGTTGAATATGTTCTGATCGATCGCGAGATAGAGAGCATCATGAGCACAACCACCGCCTCCGTCACTCCGCCTCCGGCCCGCAAGATCCGGGCCTTGCCGCCGCTGATGACCCTGACCGATGCCGCGGCCGAGCGGTTGCGCCGGCTGTATGAGAAGGGGGAGCAGGGCAAGCTGCTGCGGATTGGCGTCAATACGAAGGGCTGTTCGGGCCTGTCTTATGACATGAGCTGGACCGATGTGCCGGCGCCGACGGATGAGGTGGTGAAGGACAAGGACCTGACGGTGCTGGTCGATCGCAAGGCCAGCTTGTTCCTGATTGGGACCGTCATGGATTATGAGGTCAAGGCGCTGGCTTCCGGATTTACGTTTGTCAATCCGAACGAGAAGGGTCGTTGCGGCTGCGGGGAGAGTTTTCACGTTTGAGGGAAGGGCGGGGCTCCGCCCCGGACCCCGCCAGGGGCTTTGCCCCTGGACCCCACCAAAGGCGCGGCC
>CAMBXJ010000471.1 GCA_945871455.1 Asaia bogorensis | reverse complement strand
CCGAAAAACCCCAAAGCCCGCACGAGTTGCCCCGGCGCATGACCGTTCCGGTCCGTCGCCGCCCAACCCCAAGGCGCAAACCCCGCCCAGCGTGCACGCACTCATAAACTGATACGTCCAAAACCATCCCCACACCGGCCCGCAGGCTGGCCCGGTCCCCCGGGCCAACCAACCGATCGCCTCAGACCTCAACGGACCTTGGCAACAACCTCGTCCCGGAATTTCTTCATATTATCCAAGGTCGCCTGCAAGCTCGCCCCGAACAGCCCGGCATCGAACGCCGTCACCCCGGCCTCCTGCAACGCCTTGATATCGCCAATCCAATCCTCCGCCGACCCGGTGAACAGCTTCCGCTCCCCATCCACCATCCCCTTCGGCTGAGCCGACGGGTTGGACGACACCCGATACGCCACCGTCACCGCCTTCGGGTCACGCCCGGCCTTCTCGGTCAGGACGCGCAACTTGGCGACACCGGCCTTGAACCGAGACAGCGTATCCATCGGGAACGCAGGATTGGTGCCGATCGGATACCAGGCGTCTCCATACTTAGCGGTGCGGCGCATCGCCGGCCCGCTCTCTCCGCCCACCCAGATCGGGATCGGCTGCTGCACCGGCTTCGGCGGGAACAGCACGTCCTTGAACTGCACATATTTCCCATTGAAGCTCGGCGTATCCGACTCCCACAGCTCCTTGCAGACCATCATCCATTCGTCGGTCACCGCGCCACGTTCCGCGAACGGAGGCGCGCCAATGGCCAGGAACTCCTCCTCGCACCAGCCGGCGCCGATACCGAGAGTGATGCGGCCCTTGGACAGAAAATCCAACGTCGCCAGGATCTTCGCCGTCAGCACCGCCGGGCGATGCGGCACCACCATGACGGAGGTCACGATCCGCAGCTTCGACGTGGACGCCGCGATGAAGGTCGCCGCGGTCAACTGCTCCAACCGATCCGCCGCCGCGCCGGACGGGAATTCCCCGGAATCGGAATACGGATACCGGGACGCGATGGACGTCGGGATCATCACATGATCGCTCACCGTCACATAATCATACCCAAGCTGTTCGGCTTCAGTGGATATCCGAACGAGATTGTCGGGGCCGATCAAAGGCCCACTGCTGGGCGCGCTGCAACCGAACTGCATGGTGGTTCCTCCGTGTGAATTGCACTCGCCGGCTGGATAGCACACGATGGAGCGAACATCGAAACGGGGAGGGCCGCGGTGGACTTCGGCATCCATATCGGCACGCGCGGCTGCATGACGACGCGCGAGAATGTCATGGCCCTCGCCACACGGGCCGAGGCGCAAGGCTATGCCATCCTCGGTGTCGCCGACCATGTGGTGGCCCCGGTCACCACCGCCGTGCGCTATCCCTACACCGCCGACGGCATCTGGCCCGGCGCGCCGACCGGGGAGTGCATGGACACCTTGGCCGTGCTGGCCTTCCTCGCCGGGTGCACGCAACGGATCAGGCTGCTGACCTCGGTCATCGTGGTGCCGCATCGCCAGCCGGTACTGACCGCGAAATTGTTCGCCACGGCGGATGTCCTGTCCGGCGGACGCATCATCGCCGGCGTCGGCGCCGGCTGGATGCCCGAGGAATTCGCCGCGCTCGGCACACCGCCCTTCGCCGAACGTGGCGCGGTGACGGACGAATACATCCAGGCCTGGAAGACGCTGTGGACCCAGAACCGGCCGGTGATGGCGGGCAAATACGCCCAATTCGACAATGTGGTGTTCGAGCCCAAGCCCGTGTCCAAGCCGATCCCGATCTGGGTCGGCGGCGAAAGCCCTCGGTCCTTGCGGCGCGTCGCGGAACACGGCGATGCCTGGTATCCGGTGTCGAACAACGCGCAGGTGATGCTCAACACACCCGCAAAATTGCAGGCGGGAATCGGGCGGATGCACCGGGCGGTGGAAAAGGCCGGGCGCGATCCCACCTCCATCGAAATCGCCTATGTCTGGTTCATGCCGCCATCCTGGAAAGCCCGACCGGGGCCAGATGGCGAACGGCAGATGTTCACCGGCAGTGGAGATGATATGCTGGAGGATGTGGCGGCCCTGAAGGCGATCGGGGTCGACCATTGCATCTTCTACCTGCAACGGCCCACGATCGAACAGACGCTCGACCTGCAACAACGCTTCGCCGAGGACGTGATACGGAAGGCATGATGACCGATCTCACCTGGCTACGGACCGCGCCGCTTCAAGACCTGATGCAGGCGGCGGCGGACAAGCGCGACGCTACGCATGGACGGCTGGTCTCCTACTCGCGGAAAGTGTTCATTCCGCTGACCAAACTGTGCCGTGACGTGTGCCACTACTGCACCTTCGCGGAAACGCCGAAACCCGGCAAACCGGTGTTCCTGTCGAAGGACGAAGTGCTGGCGATCGCCCGCGCCGGAGAAGCGGCGGGCTGCACGGAGGCACTGTTCACCCTGGGTGACAAGCCGGAACTGCGGTACCGCGCGGCGCGGGAGGCATTGGCGGAACTCGGGCACGAGACCACCATCTCCTACCTGACGGCCATGTGTGCGGCGGTGCTGAAAGAAACCAGCCTGATCCCGCATGCCAACCCAGGGGTGATGACGCGGGAGGAGATCGCGGCCCTGCGCGAAGTGTCCGCCAGCCAGGGCGTGATGCTGGAATCGACCAGCACAAAACTTTGTGAGCCGGGTGGCGTACATTTCGGCTCCCCCGACAAGGACCCGGCCGTCCGGTTGGAGACGTTGCGTCTGGCCGGCGAACTTGCCGTGCCCTTCACCACCGGCATCCTGATCGGCATTGGGGAAACGCGGGAGGACCGGATCGAGTCCCTGATCGCCATCCGCGACCTGCACGAACAATACGGTCACATCCAGGAAGTGATCGTGCAGAATTTCCGCGCCAAGCCGCTGACCAAGGCGGCCGGGGCGGATGAGCCCGATCTGAACGATCTGTGCTGGACCATTGCCGCCGCGCGCCTGATCCTGCCGATCGACGTGCATGTGCAGGCCCCCCCCAATCTGTCGCCCGGCGTGTATCAGATGCTGATCAATGCCGGCATTGATGACTGGGGCGGCGTTTCGCCGGTCACGCCGGACCATGTGAACCCGGAAGCGCCCTGGCCGGGACTGGATGATCTCGCGCGCAAGACGGCGGAGATGGGCAAGATCCTGGTGCCTCGGCTGCCGGTCTACCCGGCCTGGGTGGCGGAGCCCACGCGCTGGATGGTGCCCAAGGTCGCGACCCGGGTGCGCCAATCCGTCGATGCCGAAGGCTGGGCGAGGGCGGATGACTGGTCCCCTGGCGAAACAACCGCGCCGAAGCCGGTCCCTGCCCTGCTGGATCGCGTCGATCCGGCCATCGAGACGGTCCTGGCCAAGGCGACCGCTGGCAAGCGGCTGGAGGAGGCGGAGATCATCCGCCTGTTCGCCGCGCGCGACAT
>CAMBXJ010000470.1 GCA_945871455.1 Asaia bogorensis | reverse complement strand
GATTCTGAGATCCGTTGTCGTTCTGGTAATCGGCCTTGTGGCGGTGGTGGAGACCTTCGCCCTGACGAAGATGCGTGACACCACGCTCCGCAATGCTGAAACGAATCTCGTCAATATCAGCGTGGCACTGGCCGAACAGGCCAGCCGAGCACTTAAAGGTCTCGACCTGTCATTGTATAGCGTTGCCGAGGCGCTTGCGGTGGAAGCGGAGGTTGATGGTGACAATTTCCGCGCGCGGATGGCCAGCCAGCCGGTGCACGAGACCCTGCGGGATCGGCTGACCGGGCTGCCCCATGTCGACACGATCGCGTTGCTCGACGTGCACGGTGCCTTGGTGAACAGCTCGGACAAACGGCAGATCTTGTCTGCCGCTCCGGTGGATAGGGACTATCTCCGAGCCGCGAAGGCGGATCATACGCGCACGACGTTTGTCGGCTCGCCCGCCCGCTCCAGTTCCGGGCGCGGCTGGGTGTTGCCGATCGCCCAGGCCATCCGGGTGCGGGACGGCGACCTTGTCGGTATCCTCGTGGGTTCGGTCTCTCTGCGCTATTTCGAAGAATTCTATCAGTCGGTCTCGTTGGGCGAAGGGCGGACCGTGTCGCTGTTGCTGCGGGAAGGGCTGATGCTGGCGCGTTACCCGCCGACCGAGGGGATCGGGCAATTTGTGCCATTCGGACCACGGGTGGATGTTATCGGCGATCGGCTGACGACGACCACGGCGTCGCGTGCGATTGATGGCGAAATCCACATCAAGGTGGCC
This sequence comes from Asaia bogorensis, assembly GCA_945871455.1. Classification (GTDB taxonomy): domain Bacteria; phylum Pseudomonadota; class Alphaproteobacteria; order Acetobacterales; family Acetobacteraceae; genus Rhodopila. The sequence continues at coordinate 2,669 of CAMBXJ010000470.1, read as the reverse complement.
CGCGCCCTGACGGATTATCCGTTGACGGTGCGCGCCACGCAGACCCAGGACTCCGTTCTCCGCGACTGGTACGCCATCGCCACCGTGCTCGGCCTTATCACCCTGGGCTGCTTTGTGTGTCTTCTGGTCGCCGCCGCGGTGCTGGCGCGCTGGTGGTTGCAGCAACAGGCCCTGGCGGGGGAACGCGCGGAACGGGCCGAGGCCGATGGCGCGCGGGCACGGGCGGAGGCCGATCTGGCGCGGGAACGCGAGCGCCACGCGGAGGAGGCCAGCCGGGCGAAATCCGGGTTCCTGGCGATGATGAGCCACGAGATCCGTACGCCGATGAACGGGGTGCTGGGGTTGACCGGCACGCTGCTGGACGAGCCGCTGACCCCGTCGCAACACCAGATCGTCGAGGCGATCCGGGATTCCGGTGACAGCCTGCTGCGCATCCTGAACGATATCCTGGACCTGTCGAAGCTCGATGCCGGTCGGATGGAACTGGAGGACACCGCGTTTTCTCCTGGCACGCTGACACATGGCGCGGTCAGTATCCTGGGGCCGCGCGCGATGGCGAAGGGGCTGACGATCACCGCGGAATGCGACCCCGATCTGCCGGCGGCACTGCTGGGCGATGCCGGACGGTTGCGGCAGATCCTGCTCAACCTGGTGTCGAACGCGGTCAAGTTCACCGAAACCGGCAGTGTCACGATCCGGGCCCACCAACTGTCCCGCCGAACGGATGCGGTTGAAATGGAATGGTCCGTGACCGATACCGGTATCGGGGTCGCCCCCGATCGTCTTGGTGCGCTGTTTGGCGAATTCATGCAGGCCGACAACTCCATCACCCGCCGGTTCGGCGGCACCGGGCTGGGCCTGGCGATCAGCAAGCGCCTGATCGAGCAGATGGGCGGCAGCATCGGCGTCACGTCGGCGCTCGGGGAGGGGACGCGGTTCTGGTTCCGGCTGACCCTGCCAGTGGCCGAGCAGGTTGTCGAACGCGTGCGTACCGTGGGGGACGTGACCGGCACCTTCGCCAAATTCCTGGCCGCGCGCGGACGTCCGCTGCGCGTGTTGTTCGCCGAGGACAATCCGACCAACCAGTTCGTTGCCCTGCAATTGCTGAAGGATTTCGACGTGCAGGTGGATGTGGTCGGGGACGGCCTGGAAGCCGTCGATGCCGCCGCGACCTTCCCTTACGACGTGATCTGCATGGATATGCGGATGCCGGAGATGGACGGTCTGGCGGCAACCCGCCTGATCCGCAAGCGGGGTGGCCTGCTGGCCAGGGTGCCGATCATTGCCCTGACCGCGAACGCCTTTCCCGAAGACGTGAAGGCATGCCTGGATGCGGGCATGAACCTGTTCGTGTCCAAGCCGGTGGATCGGCCAAGATTGCTGAGCGCCCTGATGACCGCGCTGGACGGGCCCGATTACGCCGGTTCAGCGCTCTCAGCCGCGCCGCCCGCGCTGCCGGCGGACGCCCAACTGGCGGCGCTCGACACGGATGGATTGCGCGAGATGGGGGAGGCGATCGGCGACGACGGCGTCGTAGAGGTTGTTGCCATCTTCCAACGCGAGACCCGGGATCGGCTGGAGCGGCTTCGGTCGGCAACCGTCGATCCGTCGGTCGTGGAACGCGAGATGCACAGTTTGAAGGGAGCCGCGGGCACCGTGTCCGCCTTGCGGCTGGAGGCGGTGGCACGGATGGTCGAACTGCGTCTGCAACAGGGGGGCACCCTGGCGGACGCCGATATCGCGAACATGACCGCGGCGTTCGAGGCGTGGGCGATGGCGGTGCGGGAGGTCGTTCCCGAGGCCGCGAAGGCGGCGTGAGACGGTGATCCCGACGGCCGGTCGATATCAGGGCGTCGGAAGCGGAAACGCGCTGAGCGGCTCCTCCGCGTAGGACCGAGGACCCCGGACCAGCTCGGCGGCGCGATCCCCCGCGGTGATCAGCGAATTCACGTCGGTGAACAGCCCCAAAGGCGGGTTGGTGGTGCGTCCTTCGACCTGCCCTGGCCGCCGGCGGGCAACCCCTGGAATCCAGGGCAGGGGCACATGCAGGCGCATCGTCGCGTAGCCGGCGCCCGCCACGATCGGGTAGGTCAGCAGCACGCCCGGCGTTTCGCGTCGCGCGGTTCGAAGCAGGGAGAACACGTTCATCGGCCGGCGAACCGCGCGGCCCAACGCCTGTCCGTCCCTGCTCCTGGCGCGACGCGACGGGGGCCGACGCGGCAACACCCCATGGTCATGCCAAATCGTTGCCGAGATGGCAGGATAACGCATGGGTCAGGCCGACAGCCTCGCGGCGTGACCGGCGACCGTGGTACGATACATCAGGCGTTGGTAGCGCGTGTGGTCGAACAGGCTGGCGGTATGCAGCACCGCGCGGTTGTCCCACATCACCAGGTCGCCGCGCCGCCAGCGGTGGGTGTAGACAAACCGAGGCTGGGTCGCGTGTTGGATCAAGGTCTCGATCAGCGCATCGCTCTCGGCCTGTGCCATCCCCTCGATATGGCTGATGACGGCGGGGCAGACATACAGAGACCTGGCGCCGGTGACCGGATGCACCCGCACCAGCGGCTGACGCATCGGCGGAAAGGCCTGAACCTGAGACGGGGGTTGCGTCGCCCGGTCCGGGTTCTGCCGCATCCCCCATTGGCGCAAGGTTTCCAGGGAGTGGA
>CAMBXJ010000469.1 GCA_945871455.1 Asaia bogorensis | reverse complement strand
GCGCAAGGTGACCGGACGGCCTAAGCGAAGCCATCCCCTGCTCGCCTGGAAATGGGCCAAGGTTCGCATCGCGCGTCAGGCCGAAGCCTCCGTCGCGCGATGCACTGATACCAGGTCGGGGCGGCCACCGATCGTAGACGCCCCGATTGGCCTTTGGGGCCTCCGTAACGCTTTCCATGTATGTGCGGCCGTACTGATGGGAAGTGGTGTCGGCAAACGCGTCCGATCCGCTGACACTGGAAACCGCCAGTCGCCCCGCGGTTCAGCGGTGGTTCGTCACCATTCCGTAGTCTTTCGATGCGGGCACGATCGTTTCAAACGCAAGGGCCGCGAACGCTAGGCTGACGATCCTTGCCCCGCCCATTCGGACGGTGCGATCGGCACCTGACGTCCATGGGCGCGACCATCGTCGTGATGGGCGAAGGGCAGATCGCTCCTTGCATGCTGGAGCACGCCACTGTGAACGCGGGGAACCCACCCGCCCTCGGCGCCCCCGCCCTTCGTCACTGCCCCAGCCGCTGCAAGATCGCCGGCACATGCACCTGGTCGCCTTTGTAGTTCCCGGTCAACGCATACATCACCAGATTGACCCCGAAACGATACGCCAGAACCCGCTGCCGTTGCCCGCCCGGGATCACCGCGTAGGGATTCCGGCCGGCCGCATCGACCGCCCAGGCCGCGCCCCAATCGTTGCCGCCAATAATGACCGGACTGACGCTGTCGTTGGCGCGATCCTGGTCCCGCTGCGCCCAGACGCTGTCGCCGGTAAAGCGCCCAGGAAAATCCGACAGCAAATAGAAAGAGCGAGAGAGCACATGCTCGGTTGTCAGCGGCTCCAGTGGCGGGATCGTCAGCCCCTCCGCCACCCTTCGCAGCGAAGACGCGGTTCCTGGCGCGAACCCGGCCCCTGACCCCGCGTCGCGCGTGTCGATCAGGATGATCCCGCCATTGCCCATATACTGATTCAGCGCCGCGGCCTGTTCGGCCGTCAGCGCCGCCATCTCGGCGACGATCGGCCAATACAGCAGCGGGTACGGGCTCAGGTCGGATCGGCCCGGTTCCACCCCATCCGGCGGTGCCAAGGTCGCGGCGGTGCGCCGGTTGACGTATTCGGACAGGCCCTGGAGCCCGGCCCGCGCCACGCCATCGACCTGCGCGTCGCCCGACAGAATGAAGGCCAACCGGGTCGACAACGCCGGATGCCCGGCCTGGGTCTGATATTGCAGGGGCTGTGCATGGGCGCCGCCACCAAACGCAAGCCCCACCAGCACCACCACCGATGCCGCGACCCGGGCCCGCAACAGGCCGCGCAGTCCCATGGCGATAACCATGTCGATCGCCAGGAGCACAATCGCGGCAGCCAGCAGGATTGGACCGATTTCGCGCTCTGGCTGGGTGTTGGTCAGAGGTTCGATCCGTGCTCCCGGCACCATCGGTGCTGCCTCCAGGGCTGTCAGGGTTCCCCCCAGATTCAAGGCCCGCCGCCCATTCTCCGGGCCATAAAGCCCGGGCGGATGTCGGGATGATGCGGCGGTGGTTGCGATCGCGTCCGCGGCCAGACCGGTGGCGGCGGTCCCGGGGGAAGTCAGCAGGCCGAACCCATCCATCACCTCGGCCGGCGCCAGGACGGTCTTATCGTCGACGGAATTCACACCCGCGGACAAGGTCACAAGTCGGCGCAGCATATCCACGAACAACCCCGACAGTGGCAGGTTCGACCAATCCGCGTTGGCCGTTACATGGAACAGCACAATCCGCCCTGCCCCGCGTGCGGCTTGCGTCACCAATGGCGTGCCATCCGCCAGGACGGCCCAGCTATGGGCCGCCAGATCGGCGCTCGGTTCGGCCAGGACCTGCCGCGTGACCTTCACCTCCTCGGGCACCGTCAGGCCAGCAAACGGCGAGCTTGCCGGGAATGGCGCCAGACCCGCCGGTTCGCTCCAGGACAGCGCGCCACCCAACTGCCGATCGCCACCGAGGAGCTTCAGCGGCATCAGGGTGTCGCCTTCGCTCATGGGGGTTTCGGCGGTGCGCGGGCCGGCGAACCGGATCAACAACCCACCCTTGTCGACCCAGGCCATCAGTGCGTCCCGTTCGCTGCCCGCCGGCAACGGCCGGTCCGCCAGAATCAGCACGGACACATCCCGCCGCAGCAGCGACTCCGTATCACCCGACCGCAATTCGGTGAACGGCGCCAAAGCGCGCTTCAGATAAAACAGCGGTCCGGAAAACGGCGAATCCACCGTGGTCAGGTCGCCCGCGAGCAATCCGACCGGTCGCCTCCGCCACCGTTCATCCAGCAGCGCGATCGACCCGGCGCTGGGCGGGCCTTCCAGCACCAGGCGGCTCAGGCGGTTGCGCAATTCGGGTGGCAAAGGGATGCCGGCGATGGCCACGGCCGTACCCGCGGGCAACGAGACCACGGCCCGCGCCATGGTGCGCCCGTCACCGCTCTGGGCCAGGACATTCACCTCGGTTGCCGTCGCTTGCGGCACCTGGGCCACGCGCGCGACCAATCGCTCCGCCTCGCTTTCAGGGCTGAGCAAAGCGCGCGCCGGGATCGCGCCGCAACAGATCTCCGTCACCGGGCCAAGCTTCGCCAACGCATCGGCGAAAGCCGGGAAAGCCGAACCATGCCCTAGCCCATCGGCGACATAGATCACCGAGGTCCCAGGGTGATTCCAACCCGCAAGCGCGGTGATCGCCGCCCCGCGATCCGGCGGCCAGGGCATCGGGTGCAACGCGGCCAGACGAGCGCGCAGATCGGGGATCGGCATGGGGCCGAGCAGCTTCGGGCTGCCTCCCGCGGAGTCGGGGGCGGTGGTCAGGAGCGCGACCTGTCGTCCGGCCCGTCCGGCGCGGTCCAGGACCGAATTTGCCGCTTCCATCCGACGTGGCCATTCAGGGGCCGACGCCCAGCCATTGTCCACCACCAGCAAGGTCGGGCCTGATCCGGTCAACGACGCGCCCGCATCCAGGATCGGACGCGCCAGGGCCAGGATCACCAGCGCCGCCGTGGTCAGACGCAGAAGCAGCAGCCACCAGGGCGTGCGGGCCGGGGTTTCCTCGGTCGCATGCAGTCCCAGCAGCAGGCGGACGGCCGGGAAATTCTCGCTGCGCGGCGCCGGAGGTGTGACGCGCAACAGCCACCACAGCATCGGCAGGGCGGCCAGCGCGATCAGTGCCCACGGAACGGCAAAGATCGGGACTGCAAAGATCATCGGTCGCCCAACGCGGTGTACAGCGACAGCAGCGCGGTTTCCGGGGGATGGTCGGTGCGGTGCACGCCGAACCCGAAATCCGCCGCCGAACACATCGCCGCCAACCCGTCCTGTTGCGCCTTCAACCGCGCCATATAGGAGTCTCGGACCGACTCGACGCGCGGGATCAGGGTATCGCCATCACGCTCCAGCCCGCGGAAGCGGATGCGCCCCGAATAGGGCAACTGGATTTCGGCGGGATCGAGGA
>CAMBXJ010000468.1 GCA_945871455.1 Asaia bogorensis | reverse complement strand
GTTGCCGCTGGTGGAGCCGACAATCGTCTGACCACAAACGGCGGCGACTGGTTGCTCAGCACAGGCCGGGGCGACGATATCATCCAGGCCCTGAGCAATGGCGCCAATACCATCCAGGGTGGCGGCGGGCGCAACGCCATCCGGCTGGGGGCGGGCAACAATGTCGTCGAGTCCGATGGTGACGACACGGTACGGGCCACCGGTGGCCATCTGACGATCGACGCCAGCGGGGGGCGCTCGACCATGGTGTTTGGCGGCGATGCCTCCATGCTGTTCGTTGGCGGCCGCGGAGGTGCGACGGTTTATGGCGGCACCGGCAGCGTCACCTATATGGGGTCGGCAGGGTTCGGTTCATCGTCGCAAGATGATGACGATCATCATGGTCGCGGTCGTGACCGTGATCGTGACGACCGAGGCGGCTCGCGTCAGGGTTACCGTGACGACGACGATAGCGGCAGATCGCGCCGAGCACGGCAAGACGACGACGACGACCGCGGTCGTGGCGGGTCCGATCGTGATCGGTGCGGCGATGATCGTAACGGCGGCGGCGGAACGCCGGCCCAGGTCATCCATGGCGGCACCGACGGCAACAATTTTCTGTTCGCGGGCAATGGGCCGGCGACCTTGTTCGGTGGTGGCGCCGGCGACCAGTTGTTTGCCTATGGCGACGTGTCGCAGGTTCTGATCGCCAGCAATGGCAACACCACCCTGGACGGATCGTTCGGGTCCGGTCGCAACACGTTCCAGTCCGGCCGCGGTGACGACTCGGTGATCGGCGGCACCGGCCGCGACCTGTTTGTCGGCGGCGGCGGGATGGATACGGTGTTCGCCACCGATGGAGGCCGCGACCTGTTCCGGTTTGTCAATGGTCAGGCCGGCGGCATCACCCTGGTGCAGAACATCTACGAGGAGTCCGACGTTCGTATCGACCTCATCGACTACGATTGTGGTGCGGCCCGGTCGGCGCTGGAGCACCAGACAACGGATGGTTCGTCGGTTTCCATATCGCTGTCCGACGGGACCAGGGTCACGTTCGAAAACATCACCTACCTGACGGATCGCAACTTCATCTGATCCCGAAGGCGGACCCCAAGGCCAGGAAACGGTCCACGAAGGCCTGGGCGGCGCCCAGGTACTGGGCCGGATCGATCAGACGCTCGATCGCGGCACGATCCAGCCGGGATGCAACGGCTGGATCGCGTCCCAGCGCATCGGCCAGCGAGATGCGTTCGGACAGCGCGACGTCGCAGGCGTGTTTGACCACGTGATGGGCATCCCCGCGTCCCAGGACCGGGGCAAGGCCCATCATGACCGCTTCCGACACGATCAGCCCGTGCGTGATATCCAGATTGGCACGCATGCGGGCGGGATCCACGACCATGCCTTCCGCGATGGATCGCGCGTGCAACAGCGCGCCGTGGGTCAGGACGAAGGCCTGCGGGATAGCCAGGGCTTCGGACTGCCAGGGCCCCGTGGCGCGTTCGTGGTCCTGCGCCATCGCGCCGAGCATCATCGGCACCAGAGCTTGGACGTTGCGGGACGCGGCCAGGATATACTCGGACGCGATGGGATTGCGCTTCTGCGGCATGGTGGAAGACGCGCCGCGGCCGGCGACATACGGCTCCGCGACTTCACCCACTTCGGTCTGCGCCAGCAGGATGATGTCGGTGGCGAACTTGGCAAGGCTGCCGCAGATAAGGCCGAGCAGGGAGACGGTTTCGGCGAGCGCGTCGCGGCGGACGTGCCACGGGGTGGCGGGCGCGCCAAGGTGGAGTTCGGCGGCCAATCCCTCCATCACCGCGATACCCTGATCGCCGAGGGAGGCCAGGGTGCCGGCGGCCCCGGCGAATTCAACCATTTCGACACGGGGACGAAGCTGTGCCAGCCGGGTCATGTGGTCGAGGAACGGATGGCCCCAGATCGCGCACTTCAAGCCGAATGTGGTGGGGAGTGCCTGTTGCAGATGGGTGCGTCCGGCCATCACGGTGTCGCGATGTTGCAAGGCCTGACCGGCCAGGGCCGCGGCAATGGCGTGCAGTTCGGTGTCAATCAGGGCCAGGCCATCCCGCACCTGCAACACGGTCGCCGTGTCCATGATGTCCTGGGTCGTGGCGCCCCAATGGGTCCAGCCACCGGCCTCCCCGGCCGCGCGGGACAGTTCCGTGACCAGGCCGATGACGGGGTAGCCGACATTGCGGGCGCTGGCGGCGAGTTCCTCGACGCGCAGGTTTTCGTAGCGCGCCGCCTGGACGATCGCATCGGCGGCGTCCCGCGGGATGATGCCCATCCTGCCCTGGACGCGGGCGAGGGCCGCTTCCACGTCCAGCATGCGCTGGAAATAGGCATGTTCGGCGAACACGGCGCGCATCGCGTCGCTGCCGTAAAGCGTGCCGAGGATCGGACCGTCGGCGGGATTGATGGGCATCGTTCACTCCGGGCGAAAGGCGGCCCAGGGTGTCCGGCGACGGTCCGATGTCAAGCTGGGGGCGGTCAGACGCCTTCGATGATGCGAATTTCGCGGACCGCGCCGTCTCCCAGCGCCGCCAGAGCGGCCTGGTAGCCCGGGCTGTCATGCGCGGCGATGGCCTGGGCGACGCTTTCGAACTCGATCAGCACCGTGCGCTGTTGCAGGCCGTGCTCGTAGGTCTTGGCGGGTTCGCCGCGTGCCAGGAACTTGCCGCCGCCGGCGGTGATGGCAGGGCCGGCGAGAACCGCATAGGCGGCCAGTTTCTCGGGGCTGGAGACGGAGCGATAGGCGCTGACCCAATAGGCTTTTGGCATGGGATCCTCCTGTGGTGGTTGGACGGACGCGGTTTGGCGGAAATGGCGGGGCGGCGCCAGGGGAGGGGGCCGTCTACGCGGGGGCGGTGTCGGTCAGGGTGCCATCGGGGCCGATGCGGAGACTGCGGACCGGATGGCCGTCCTCGGACTCTATAAAGAGCGTTTGGATCGGTCCGAAAATCTGCCGCAACTGTTCGGCGTCCGCGGTGGGCAGGAAAACGCGCAGGACGCGGGGATCGTAGAAGCGGAAATAGACGACCGAGCCGCCGGGCAGTTGTGCGCGCAGGCATTTTTTCAGGTGCCGGCGGAAGGTCGGCATGTCGGCCGTGGCGGTCGCGGCGATGCCCCAGGCCTGGCCGATCCCATGCTGCCTCCACCAGGCCATGAAGCGGTCGCCGGGTGCCATGGGGACGACCCAGGGGGCGGCTTCGGCCAGGGCGGGGTCGACGGGGTCGTCGAACAGGCATCGTGCGTCGGGGGCGAGGGCGCGGATGGCCGGCAGCAGCCTTTCGTCCCGGGCGGTGTCGATGATGCCGTAAAGGGCGGGGCTGTCGGATGGCGGCATGGGTTGCCTCAGACCGAGCAGATTTCGCAGAAGGGCTTGCCGGAGGCGGAGGCGGCTTTCAGCGCGGCGGCCTGTCGGCTGCCGCCCGCGCCAGTGGCGTCGCCGATGATGACGGTGGGCCAGCCGACG
>CAMBXJ010000467.1 GCA_945871455.1 Asaia bogorensis | reverse complement strand
CGCGCTTCGCCGTCGCTGGCGGTGATCTTCACCCCGGCATCGAGATTGATGATATATTGCCGCCGCGGCGCCGGATGCCAGTCCAGGTCGTAGCTGCCTGCGGTTTCCCGGAAGATGATGCCGTTGGCGGGCAGACGGGCGGACACCTTGGAGCCATTGCGCTCCTCGACCCATTCGACCTCGATATCGCGCCAATGGGTCTCGCCAGTGTCGTCGACATAGATGTTGTGAATGCGCATGATGGTTTCTTCCCTTTTGCGATGCGGTCTATTCGATCGGCACGAAAATGGAGTGCCGCATCTGGTTGTTGACGGATTTGGACAGGTGCCCTTTACCTGTGATGTCCTCCACCAGGATGATCTCCCCGGCCCCGATCACGCGGGATTCGCCGTCGCTGGCGGTCAGTTCGACACCGGCATCGAGATTGATGATGTACTGCCGTCTCGGTGCCGGATGCCACGGACGATCGTGCTCGGCCTGGGTCTGGCGGAATATGACGCCGGTGGCTGGCATGCGGGCTGACGTCTTGCCCTCCGGCCCTTCCTGCGCCCAGTCGATCTGCAGGTCGCGCCAGTGGGATTCGCCGGCGGCGTCGCAATAGAGGTTGTGGATGTGGATGGTCATGGTTTCCCCCTCCGGCCCAGTCTATCGCACAACGATAGGGTTGCCATAGACGATATGGGGGGCGCTCGGAGCGGCTGATCGGCCGCCCGTTTACCAGTGCCCGGAGCGAGGTCACTGGTACACGGCAATCAACAAACGGTCAGGTCAAGTACAGGCAGTAGCCCTACTTGTTCTTCCAGTCCGGCTTCCGCTTCTCCGCGAACGCCTTCGGTCCCTCGATATAGTCCTGGCTTTCGACATTCTCCTGCTGCGCCGGATACACCGTGCGCATCGCCGTCTCCAGCTTCTGCTCGTCCAGGCCCATGTACGACGCCTGCTTCGACGCACGCACCGCCTTGGGCGAGCATTCCAGGATCATCCCGGCCCACCGCTTCGCCGCTTCCAGGGCCTGGCCTTCCGGCACGACCTCGGTCACGAAGCCGAGTTCAAACCCTTCCCGGGCCGGCACGCGCCGCCCGGTCAGGATCATGCCCATCGCCTGCTTCATCGGGATGGACCGCGGCAGGCGGTGCACGCCGCCGCCCCCCGCGATCAGCCCGACCCGAGGTTCCGGCAGCGCGAACACCGCGTTTTCCGCCGCGATGATGATGTCGCAGGCGAGCGCGGTTTCAAATCCGCCGCCCATCGCGACCCCGTTCACCGCCGCGATCATCGGTTTGAACAGATCGAACCGGTGCGCGATCCCGGCGAACCCGTTGGGTCCGTTCGGCCGACGCTTGCCCGCCGCCTGGACCTTCAGGTCGTTGCCGGCGGAAAACGCGCGTCCGCCAGCCCCGGTGATGATTCCCACCCACAGGTCGTCGCGGGCGGCGAACTCATCCCACACCAACGCGAGTTCGTCGTTCGCGTCAGCGTGCAGCGCGTTCAGCACTTCCGGCCGGTTCAGGGTGACGATGCGAAGCCGGCCCTGATCCTCGACCGTGCAGAACTGTGTTTTCATCCTGCGATCACCTTGTCGTTGGCGAGCGTGCCGATCGTGTCCTTGTCCATCTTCAGCCAGTCGCCGAGGACATTGGCGCTGTGTTCACCCAGCAGCGGCGCCGGGCCGACCGCGGGGGGTTCTCCGCCGAAACGAACCGGCCAGCCGCTCATAACATAATCGCCGATGACCGGGTGCTTCATGGTCTGGCGAATCTTCCGCTCCTGGAAGGACGCGTCATCGGCCAGTTCACGCGTATCCAGCACCGCGCCGGACGGGATCGTGGCGCCGCTGACCATCTGCATGGCGGTGTGCTTGTCGTGCTTCAGGGTCCATTCGGTCACGATGGCATCGACTTCCTCCCGCCGGTCGGTCCGGCCAGCCGGGGTGTCGTAGCGCTTGTCACCGATCAAATCCTCGCGACCCATGACCTTCAGCAGCCGGGTCCAATGCTCGGGATTCGCGGCACTGGTGTAGATGTAGACAAAATCGTTCGGCCCGCCGCCCTTGCAGGGGTAGACGCCGATCGGCGGATTGCCGCCGCCCACGGTCTTCGACCCGGCGCGCGGGGCGGGCTTGCCGTCGGTGCGCTCCATGTAGGTGAAGGCGTTGCGGATATAGTGCAGGATCGAGTCCTGCATGGCGAGTTGCAGGTGCTCCCCCTGACCGGTGCGCATACGCCGGACATAGGCTCCGAGGATGGAGATCGCCATCAGCATGCCGGTGCCGGTATCGCCGATCGTCGCACCTGGCTTGCAGGGCGGGCCGTCTTCTTCGCCGGTGATCGACATCAGCCCGCCGCAGGCCTGGGCGATCATGTCGAAGGCGAGACCCTTCTCGAACGGGCTGCCGGTGCCGAAGCCTTTGACCTGGCAGAAGATGATCGCGGGGTTGATCGCCTTGACGACATCGTAGCCAAGGCCGAGCCGCTCGATGGCGCCGGGGGCGAAGTTTTCGATCATGACGTCGGCGTTCTTGGCCAGATCCTTGACGATCTGCAGGCCACGCGGGTCCTTCAGGTTGACCGCGATGGAGCGCTTGTTGGAGTTGTATTGCAGGAAGTAAAAGGCATCCGCGCTGCTGCCGGGGCTGCGTCCGGACGACCGTCCTGGATCGCCGGCCCCCGGGTTTTCCACTTTTACGACATCGGCACCGAGCCAGGCGAGGGCTTCGGTGCAGGATGGGCCGGCCTCAAACTGGGTCAGATCCAGGATTTTCAGGCCGGCAAGACAGTTCTCTCCGCTCATGGCTTGGTCTCTCCCTACATAGGTTGGGAGAGAGCTTACGCCTTGTTTGGTTTATCCGTCGAGGTCGGGAGAACGGACAAAGCGCGCGTCACGGCGTCGGGTTCGTGGGCGATGACATGGAGCAGCACGCGAGCGGGTCCGGTGGGGTGACGATGGCCCTGCTCGTAGTTGCGGACCGTCTCGACCGAGAAGCCGAAGCGTCGCGCGAAGGCTTCCTGGGTCAGGCCGAGGGCCTGGCGGATGGCGCGAACATTGTCGGCGTTGAACATTGGGGGAACGCGGATGGCGTTCTTGAAGTCTTCGTCGGTCCAGACGGGGCCGGTGTCGGGGTCCGCGGCGATCTGGGCGTCGATTTCCTTGTCGGAGGGCGGGTCGCGCCGCCATTCGATTTTCGTGAGGTCGATGTCAGCCAGGGTGCGCCGTACGATAGGCATGTCTTTCCCTCCGGTTTGTGTGGCGAAGACTGATGATCCGGCACACGCCACTCGCCGGCATGGTGTAGATGCAATAGAGGATCTCGCCGCCGGCGAGCCCGATGAGCTGAAACCGCGCCTCCCCATAGTCCTTGCGGCGATCCTCGGTGATCAACCGCGGGCCCGCGAACAGAAGCGGCGCCAGATCGAATGGCAGGTTCCGTTCCCGCGCATTGCGGGTGCTTTTCGCCTCGTCCCATTCGAAAGTGACATCACCATATAGCTCGATCCCATATAGGTCAA
>CAMBXJ010000466.1 GCA_945871455.1 Asaia bogorensis | reverse complement strand
CGGTCCGCGGTTGCGTGGTCCGGCGTGGTCCGGTCAATCAACCCCGTCGACCCGCCAGGCGGTGAACGACCGCCAGTCGGAGAGACGGGGGCCATGAACATCCCGACTCCTATCGAATTTGGAGTGTAAACCCAGGGGAAGGACCATAGATTACCGGAGGCGGGTAGTAATAGGGCGCTTCATAACGCGGCGATCCATAGATGATAGGCGGCGCCCGATAATAACCCCCGTTCCAGTCGTGGTGATACCGGCGCTTATCCCAGTGATTGCCTTTGTCGTTCCCGCGTCCCTGGGCCAGTGCCTCACCGGCAACCGCCCCTGCAACAAGGATCACCAGAAGGCCGGCAAGTCCCGTCACGGTCCGTGTGCAAAAACACCCCATCGAATTGCCTTCCTCACGACGCTTCATATCGACCTCCCGCTCCGCGGTGCGCAAAATTCTTCGATACAGACGTTGAAATATACGCGCCTAGGCGCGCGGCGCCTTGAAGACATCGTCCGCATTCTTCTTCTGAGGTGCGGGCATCGAGTCATAGAGAACCTTGAAGTCGTCGATCAGATTTTTCAACCCATCGACATGCACCTGGGCGAACTTGCGGTAAGTATTCAGATCGTCCAGCGCGGTCATCTCCTGCGCGGGCCTTTTCGCGGTTTCGGCGATCAGCTTGTCCATCGCCACCGCATTCTGACGCATCGCATCGGCAACGGACTTCCACTTCGCGTCCTGGGCGGTCGTGATCTTCAGCGCCTTGTGAAGCGTCGCAATCCGTTGCTCGATCGTCTCCCCCTTTGTTTCGGTGGCGGCGGCGGCGGCCGGGTGTTGCGGCGCGGTGGCCTGGGTCATCTGAAACAGCGGCTGAGCCACCGAATCGACGGGCGCTCCCATCAGCACGCCAGAGAATATCGCCGTGCCCACCAGCGCCGAAATCGCCATGGAACGTCGTGCGGGAATGCGGCGGGCGTTGGGATGGATCAGGGATGACATCAGCATAATCCTTATTCCGATGGTGAAGTTCACGTTCGGCGTGTCGCCCTGCGTATGGTTTACGGCGGCGACAAATATTGTCGGAAGCGACGGCAGCATGACGGAGGCGAGTCAGCGTTGCGTCATCCATGCTACATACCAAGGCACGGCGCGATCGCGGCAGCCTCGGAAACTACTCAGAGCCGGCACGAAACGATCTCGCCTATGCTTTGACCGAAGGGGGGTGCCGAAGGGTGCATGCCGCGCCGCCCATCACGCGACGTCCCGATCGAATGCTCGGCGCGGACAAGGCCCCTGGCCATTGGATCCGGGTTGCGCCCCGCGTGATCGGCAATCGCCCAAGCCGAGGCGATGGCAGGGGCGTTGGGAAATTCAATGGACATTGCCCACTCAAGTCGTCTCATATGTGGATCATCGACATCCCGCGGACAGAAATCGTGACATCGTATCGTATTGCCCTGGCCTGTCTCACTCCGACGTCGGATGGCGACGAGCATGCCTCGCTGACGCTGCCGAGCTATGGGATCAGGCGGGTGCAGGCGGCGGTGGTGGGGGATATGGAACGGCCGAACCATGTGGTCCGGCTGATCGACCTGGGGCGGGAGGATGTGGCCGCCTATGTGGAGCAGATACTGGCGTTCGAACCTGATCTTCTGGGTATTTCCATCTATGTCTGGTCGGCGGATTGCCTGGTCGCGGTCGCGCGGGAGGTCAGGCGCCGCCGTCCGTCATGTATGATCGTGTTCGGTGGCCCGTCCGCGCGGTCCGCGCTGTTCGACCTGCCCTACTACCGAACCCCTTCCGCCTATCTGGATGCCCTGGTGGAGGGGGACGGTGAGATCGTCTTCCGCGACATCGCCCGGCTGGCGGAACTGACCCGATCCGGGTTGGAGACAATCCGCGGTGTGACCTTGCCGGATGGGCAAGGCTGGCGACGTTCCGCACGGCTGATTGACGAAGGGGAGTTGGATCTGCTGACGTCCCCGTTCCAGCTTGAACTGATGCCGGTGGATTCGGTCGCGTATCTCGAAACTTTCCGCGGCTGTCCGCTGTCTTGCCGGTTCTGCGAATGGGGTGCGCATGATCGCACCAAGGGATTGTTCTCTGTCGATACGATCAGGCGGGAGATGTTGGCCTTTGGCCGGGCGAGGGCGTCGACCGTGTTCTTGCTGGATGCCGGTTTGAACCTGAACATGCGCGCCTTCCGCAACCTGCGCCAGGCGGCGAGCGAGACTGGTGCCTTGAAGAATGTGCCTTTCTGGGCAGAGATCTATCCGTCCGCCATTCGTGAGGAGCATCTGGAATTCCTGTCGGAAATCGGACCCGCCTATCTGGGTGTCGGTCTGCAATCGATGGACCCGGAAGTCCTGCGCCTGCACCAGCGTCCGACCGATTCGCCTCGTTTCGAATCCGCTGTCAGACGGCTTGCGGCGGTGACCAATATTGAATTGCAGATCATTTTCGGGCTGCCCGGCGACACGCCGGACGGCTTCCGCCGTACGCTCGACTATGCGCTGTCCTTGCCGGCTTCGGTGCGCGCCTATCACTGCCTGGTGCTGCCCGATGCGTTGATGACGCGTGGGCTGGCGGAATGGAACATGGTGTTCGATCCGCGCACCCTGGCCATGACGTCCTGTCTTGGCTGGTCCGCCCAGGCGATCCGCGCGATGCGGGCCGAACTGACCCAGAAGGTCCGGCTGGCAGGCGGCAAGGCCGGCACGTTCTGGTGGTCGTTTCCATCACAGCAACGGCCTACGACCGTCGGCTTCCCGGCGTGACGCGGCTTCGGGGCGGAAGGCGGGTGGCGTTGCTGGCCCGCTATCCGGATGGCGACCCGGCCATGCCACAACGGATCCCCAACCTGGGATTGCGCATGGTCGAAGCCCGCCTGCGCGCGTCCGCTTTGCCGGGTTTGGATGTCCGTGTGTGGGACCTGGAACCGGACGGTCCCTCGGCGGCCGAGGTGGCCGATCAGGTCGTGGCCTTTGATCCCGATATCGTGGGATTTTCGACCTTTCTGTGGTCGTTTCCGTTCTTCCTGCTCGTCGCCGCCGACATCAAGTTCGACGATCCCGCTCGGCTGATCGTGTTCGGCGGCCCATCGGCGCGGCCGGTCATGCTGGACCACGCCCCGCATGACATGCTCTCCGGCGCCGTCGATGTGCTGGTCATCAATGAAGGTGAAGAAACGTTCACGGAAATCGTCGCTTTGGACAATCGGTCATCCGCATCCGTGCTGGGATTGCAGGGCGTCGCCGTTCGAGTGGACGGACGCTGGCGGGAGAGCCAGCCCCGACCGTTGGGCGATCTTAACCTGCTGCCGTCACCCTACGAAATGAACCTGATCCCGCAAGGTGGGTTGGGCATCCTGCAGACCTATCGCGGCTGCCCCTTCACCTGTTCGTTTTGTGAGTGGGGCACCATGGAATCCCCCAAACGCGTGCGCACGATCGACAGTCTGGATACCGAATTTCAGGCCATGCAGCGTCTTGGCCTGCCCGGCGCCTTGCTGGCGGATGCCGGCCTGAACCT
>CAMBXJ010000465.1 GCA_945871455.1 Asaia bogorensis | reverse complement strand
CCGCCCGAAATGTCGAACACCGCGCCCGTCGAAAACCCGCATTCCTCGCTGGACAGCCAGCAAACCATCGACGCCACTTCCTCGATTTCCCCAAACCGGCCGATGGGGATTTTCGACAGCATCCAGTCGATCTGCTGCTGCGTCATCTGGCTGAACAGCGGCGTCTTCACCGCGGCCGGGGTCACGCAGTTGACGCGGATTTCGGTCGCCGCCAGTTCCTTGCCCAACGCCTTGGTCAGGCCGATGACCCCGGCCTTGGATGCGGAGTAGGCAGACGCGTTGGGATTGCCCTCCTTCCCCGCGATCGAGGCGATGTTGACGATCCGCCCATATCCATTTCGCTGCATGGCCGGCACCACGGCGCGGTTGCAGTAGAAGACGCCCTTCAGATTGACGTCGATGACGCGGTCCCAGGCGGCGACCGGATAGTCCCAGGTCGTGTGGTTTGGCCCGGTGATGCCGGCGGATGTCACGAGGATGTCGATTTGGCCGAGCGCGGCTTCGGTGGCATCGGCGGCGCGCTGCACCGCGTCCGGGTCGGTGACGTCCAGGGTGACGATGTGGTCCGCACCCGCCTGCGCCAGCCGCTCGGCGTCCATGTCCCAGAGGCTCAGGCGAGCACCCTCACTGGCGAAGCGTTGGGCGATGCCGGCGCCGATGCCGGACACCCCACCCGTTACGACTGCAACCCGTCCGTCGAAGCGTCCTGGCATGTTTGTCTGTTTCCCTGGTTGATGGAAGGCATAGAGCGGCTTGCGCGGCGGAAGGGCAAGTGTGGACCCGGCGCACGATTGGCCGCGGTCTTGCGAACATGGCGGTTTCGCGCACTAATCGCGAACAAGAAAACACAAGGGAGCGACCATGTCCGTATTGCGACGCCTTTGCCTGGCCGCCGGCCTGGCGTGCCTTGCGTCCACCGCCTTGGCTCAGTCCGAAGCCACCTGGCCGGACCGCCCCGTTCGCATCCTGCTGAATTTCGCGCCCGGCGGCGGGACCGACAACGCCGTGCGCCCGTACACGGAGCCATTGCACCGCGCCCTGGGCCAGCCCTTCGTGCTGGAACACAAAGGGGGCGCCGCGGGAGCCATCGGGATAGAGGCCGGCACCAAGATGCAGCCCAATGGCTATAATTTCATCGCGACCCCAAGTCCGTCCATCGTCGCGGTCCCGCACCTGCGCAAAGTCGCCTACGATCCGTTGAAGGACATGGTGCCGGTCGCGGCGTTCAGTTGGTATCCGATGATGCTGTCGATCCACCCGTCAGTCCCGGTCGCCAACCTGAAAGAGATGGTGGCCTACGCCAAGGCCAATCCCGACAGACTGAGCCTCGCGTCGTCCGGCATCGGCTCGACCGGGCATCTGATCGCCGAGGCGCTGAACCGGTCGGCCGGGATTTCGATCCTGCATGTACCCTATCGCGGCAGTGCCGAGGCGTTGCAGGACATGCTGGCGGGTGTGGTGCAAATGTTCGCGGACCCAACCGTGGCCACGCATGTCCGGGCCGGCAAAGTCCGGCTCCTGGCCGTGACGGGTGGCCGCCACCCCGAATATCCCGAAATTCCGACCTTCGCCGAAACCTATCCGGATGCCGACTTCGTCCCCTGGAACGCGCTGTTCGCACCGGTGGGAACGCCAGAGCCGATCATTCGCAAGCTGGCGAAGGCGATCAACACAATCGCCGCCTCGCCCGAGATGGCGTCCCTGCTGCCAAAGGTCGGACAGTTCCCGCTGATCACGACGCCGGAACAACTGGGAGAACTTTTACGAAAAGACTACGATCGCTTCGGGGTGTTGATCCGAGAACGGAACATCAAGTCGGAGTAACCCGGCCGCCGGCGGCTTTCATTACTGCCGCCGCCGGCGACTTTGCGGAAAGGCGATGCAACAAACCGAGATGACCCGCACCCAGCGCCTGGTATCGTTCCGATCGGTGGCTGAACCCGACGACGGCGCATCTGGATGTAGACCGCCGAACCCAACGGGCGCACAACACCCTGCCCACCGGCGCGATCCGATGTCCCGTGGGAATCAGCCGGGTCCGAATACCAGGCCGGCCAGCATCCACCAAAGACCCATGAGCAGGCCGCCAAGGATCATCCCGACCAAAAGACACACCAGCCTTGGCCCGGTCGCTTCGGCGGTGCCGTATCGAATCAGTTGTCCGGGTCCACTGGTTTCAGGAGATGATACCCGATCATTCCTTGGCGTCGTATCATTGTTGTTCATCGTCCCCTCCTGATGGAAATTCGCGGATACCGATTTCACCGTAGCCCGGTTCTATACCTAACCTCAGGGTCGGCGGTTCATTGAGCATTCCGAGTCTGGCGGGCAGACGCCAACGATACGGCCGATTGCGTCCGGCCACGAACCGCTGCCTTCGTGATGCGATCCATCCCGCGAGGCGGGTGCCGCAATCGAGACTGGATCCAATAGTCCTCCACAGCCCGGCATAGGTTGCCAACCAAGGCAAGTCCGGCCATGCCGCGCTGAAGCATCGATCTGGAATATGCATCGAGACAGAATGACATCGGCAACCGCCTGGCAGGCAAGCCCCTGTAAAGCCGGGTCCAGTAGCCGACCTGGGTCAAACCCATTGCCGACGAAGTCCAATTCGACCACCGCGGCCTTATCATTCCGCTTCATGACCGATACATGGGCATACGGCTTATCGCCAGGGTATTCGATTCCGGCAATCGGCCGTACCGCCGCAAGCAATTTGTCGGCGAATGCCTTGGCCGCGGCATTGCCGCAATGATCTCGCATGCCACGGTGACGGGTGGTCCCGAAGTCGGACCGGTGCAGCGAGATACCCAGGTCTGATCCAACATCGTCGGCATCGGTGCCCTGCCCCGTCACAGCATCATCCGTCGCTGTCCCAGGCACTACGCAACGGTCACACCCAGGCAGCAGAAACACAATCCTGAGAGTAAGGATCGTTGCACGGCGCTGTCCGTCGGCCTTTCTATCGTCGAGGGCCTCGTTATGGACGTCCATGGTCATCTCACGGCTTCCATCGCTGCGATTTCGGTCAAATTCCGCGCTCGTTTCGTGCCATCACGGCTGGCTATGCGTCGCGTATCCAGCCTGCCGGCCCGGTCAACGTTCGGTCCGGCTCACTGGCGCGTCGATCCCGCAATAGCAGAACGGTCACCTGTCTCATGTCCGTGTTTCCCTCATTCCCTTGTCGTAGCCATTTCGGCGATTTTCTGATCGGGGCACAACGAAGCACGACCGATTGCAACGAGCGCGTGATACCCGGCGCGGCGTCAAACAACCGGCGAAAAAAACGTCAAAAACAGCGCGAGGCGGGGCTCGGCGCGTCAAAATGATTGGGTTCCGCCGAGCGATGGGTGGGTTGGCGCGACAGGGTGCCATTTTGCCCGAAGGGCAGCCGTAGCTGCCGCGCGGCTCTCCCCGCGGTCCGCGGCCAGGCACAGACCGTGGTATGCTGCGCGGCGCAACTCCATTTGCTCGACGCAATGGCCGTTTATTGCGCAGCGCATTTACATACCGATTTGACAACA
>CAMBXJ010000464.1 GCA_945871455.1 Asaia bogorensis | reverse complement strand
CCATCATCTCAGCCGGGAACTGCGGGATCAAGGGATGGTGTGACCCGAACGGTTGCTCTGCCCGCTTCTATTCAGGCGACGCCCAAGAGTGACCGCTCCCGTTGGCGCACTGGCGGCCAACCCCGTCATGGTGGGCGCAGGCCCACCAGCCACGACTTCGCTGTGAGCAGTACGGCAAGTCGTGGATGACGGGTCTGCACCCGCCATGACGCGGAGCGGGCCGTGCGCAATGCCAAGCGATTCGCTTATTCTTGGGCGTCGCCTCACACTGAACGTCCCGACACCGGCTCCCGGTTTGACGCCCCGAGCACAGTTGCCTCACTCGTTCTCCATCAGGTCGCGCACCGCCATAAGGTCCCGCACGAACGCCTGATACTCGCGGGCCTTGCCGGCCTCATCCGGAATCCGCAACAGATAGGACGGGTGAACGGTCATAAAGGCCAACTGCCCGTCTTCCAGGCGAAATGCCCGCCCCCTCTCCCGCGTTACCGCGACCGGGCGGCCCAGAACGGCACGGGCACCGCTGGCACCCATCAGCACCAGGAGTTTCGGGCGCAACTGGACGCGCTCCACATCCAGCCAGAACCGGCAGATCTGGATTTCCTCCGGCGATGGAGCCTGGTGGATGCGCCTGGAGCCGCGCGGGGTGAACTTGAAGTGCTTGACCGCGTTGGTGATGTAGATCGTGCGGCGGTCGATACCGGCTTCCTCCATGGCGCGATCCAGCACCTGTCCGGCGGGACCAACGAAGGGGCGGCCGATGATGTCTTCCTGGTCGCCGGGTTGCTCGCCGATGAACATGGCCGCCGCACCGGCCGGCCCTTCCCCGAACACGGTCTGCGTTGCCGGGGCGTGCAGTGGGCACCGATGGCAGGTGGTGGATTGCCGCATTGCCGTCCGCAATCCCGGATCCGTGGCCAGAGCCAGCACGACCGGCCCGATGCCCGGTCGATCCAGCGGTCTCGGCGCTTCGTCCAGGTCCTCGGCCTCGGGCACCGAGGTGCCGACGGTCGCGTCGTCCAACACTGCTGCCCCGTGCGCGTTCCACCAGGCGAGCAGGGTGTCATCGTCCTCCGGCTGGCGTAGTCCGGTGCCGAAGCGTAACACGGCGCGGTCCCAATGGGCGCTGCCGTCCGGCGTGATCAGGGAGAACATCGACTTCGGAAAGCGCCGCGCCAGAAGCTGGGCATTGGCTTCCAGCACGAAATGTGCGGGCGCGTAGTAGCCCAGCAGGCGATCCTCGGCCGACATGAACCGCATATGGGTGCGCATCCGATGCGCTTCCGCCCGCACCGCGAAGGCCAACCGCCGAGCAAGCGAAAGGTCGGGATCGGTGTCGGAGGCAAGCGGATTGTCGCCGGCATTGGCGCGCCAGACCAGCCCGTAGAGCAAGCCGAACCGGTCCTGGTCGCGCGCCTGGATGGCCAGCGACGCGAGCGACACCAGTGCGCGCGAGACGGCAAACGTCCCGTTTCCCGTCGGCGGATCGGAGGCAAGCCCACCGACCGACCAGGTCACCGCCGACGGTGGCACACCGGCCAGCACCAGGGCGCGCGTGGCATGCCGCCACCCGTCCCAATCCGTATCGCTGCGCAACGCCACATTCGGCATGCCCCAGCAAACTCCAAGCCAGTGCGCTTTCCAAGCCCATATCCGAGTGACGCGCCCCAAGCCCATGCCCCAGGTGAAGCCTCCCAAGCCCGTGCTCCGGACGCTTCTTCCCAAGCCCGTGCTCCGGGCCTGCCTTCCCAAGCCCGTGCTCCGGGCCTGCCTTCCCAAGCCCGTGCTCCGGGCTATGCTATCCGCCTCGAACCCACGGCCAAGACCGGAGCGCGCCCGCTGTATATCCCCAGCCGATCCTATCGCACCTTGATCATGGGCCGGAACGGCGCGGTCGGCACCAACCACCCGCTCGCGACACAGGCCGGGCTGGATGTGCTGCGGGCCGGCGGCAACGCGGTGGATGCCTCGGTCGCCATCGCGCTTGCACTCAGCGTCGTCGAGCCGATGATGTCCGGCCTGGGCGGCGACGGGTTCTACCAGGTCCACGATGCCACCAGCGGCAAGACGGTCTGCTGGAACGCGACCGGCGCGGCGCCCCTGGCGGCCACACACGAACGGTTCAAGGCGGCCGGCATCGCGGTCCGCGGACCTTTGAGCGTCTCGACCCCCTGCTTCCTGGCCGGACTGGCCGCCATGCACGCGGCAACCGGGTCCCGCGCCTGGAAGGACCTCTGTGCGGCCGCGATCGGCTATGCGCGCGACGGATTCAGCGTCTCCCACCACTACCGCCATTTCGCCGCCGAGGTCCGGCCCATCCTGGCCGCCGATCGGCGCAGCCACGCGGTATTCCTCGACGGACTGGCCACCGGCGAGCCGGCGCTGGCATCCATCCTCCGCCAGCCGGATCTGGCGCGCACACTGGAAGAAATCGCCGCCGACGGCGCCGAAACCTTCTATCGCGGCAAGCTGGCGAAACGCCTGGCCGCCGGCATGCGAGAGGCCGGGGCGCTGGTCGACGAACGCGATCTGGCCGAATGCCAACCGCAAGTGCAGGACCCGATCGGCATCGCCTATCGCGGCTTCCGGGTCACCCAGACTCCGCCGAATTCCACCGGCTTCACCATGTTGCAGATGCTGAAAATCGCCGAACGTTTCGATCTGGCGGCGTTGGACCCGGTGCAGCGGATCCATGTGCTGGTGGAAGCAAAGAAGCGCGCCTTCCAGGACCGGGAGCGTTATGGCACCGATCCTCGTCACGGCGACGTCCCGTTGGATCGGCTGCTGTCGGATGCCTATGCCGATGAGCGGGCGGCCTCGATCGATCTGACCCGCGCGTCCGACATCGTGCTGGCGGAACCCGAGCAGGCGCGCGGCGACACCACCTATTTCGCCGTGGTGGATGGCAAGGGGAACGCGGTGTCCGGCATCCAGAGCATCAATTCGGGGTTCGGCTCCGGCGTCACCGCGGGCGATACCGGCGTGTTGCTGAACAACCGCATGGCCTATTGGCACCTGGCCGAGGGCCATGCCAATCGCCTGGTGCCCGGCAAGCGGGTGCGCCACACGATGAACGCGCCAATGGTGTTCAAGGACGGCGCGCTTTGGGCGGTCGAGGGCACGCCCGGCGCCGACAACCAGGTGCAGATCAACCTCCAGGTTCTGACCGCGATGATGGACCTGGATGCCGACCCGCAGGCGGCGTTGGAGGCACCGCGGTGGACGTCGTCCCAACGCGGGCAAGGTGCGAACTGGCCGCATGACGGCGATGGGCGCCTGACGATCGAGCCCGGCTATGGCGCGGATGTGCTGGCCGGATTGGAACGGCTGGGGCACCGGCTCAACCGGGTCGGCCCGCTGGAAGGCCCGTGCAGCGTGCAGGCGATCCGGGTGTTGGAGAATGGGGTGCGGATGGTTGGTTCCGACCCTCGGCGGGATGGTTGGGCGGGGGCGTTCTGATCGGGGCGATCAAGACCCCCGGGGCCAACGATGATCCGATCAAGAATCAGAGAGACACAAGCCATGGCGAACC
>CAMBXJ010000463.1 GCA_945871455.1 Asaia bogorensis | reverse complement strand
CGTTCCTCGGCCGCGGCCAGGTCCACCAACTCGCTTTCCGACACCAGCGGGCAGACCCAATAGACCTGCGCGCCCTCGTCCAGCTTCCGCGCGATGCCCTCCACGACCCCAGGCAACGTGCCCAGCGAGTGCAATGTCGTGCGGATCGGCTTGCGCCCGGCGGGTTTTCCGGTCAGCCGGCTGATATCCATCTCCCCCCATTGGGTCAGCAACAGGGTCCGAGGGATCGGTGTCGCGGTCATCACCAGCACATCCGTCAGCTCCCCCTTGGCGCCGAGGGACAGGCGTTGCGCCACGCCGAACCGGTGCTGCTCGTCGATCACCGCCAGCGCCAGGTCCTGATATTCCACCGCGTCCTGGAACAGCGCATGCGTCCCCACCGCGATGGGGATCGACCCATCCTTCAATCCCCGCAGCAGTTTCGTCCGCTCCCGCCCCTTCACCGACCCGGTCAGCACCGCGACCGGCACCGGACACAGGCGCGACAGCACGCGATGGTGCTGGCGGGCGAGGATTTCCGTCGGCGCCATCAGGGCGGCCTGCTTGCCGGCCTCCACCGCGCGCAGCATCGCCAGCAGTGCCACCAAGGTCTTGCCGGAGCCGACATCGCCCTGCAGCAGCCGCAGCATCCGCCGCTCGGAGGCCAGATCAGTGTCGATTTCCGCCAGCGCCTTGGTCTGCGATTCGGTCGGCTGGAAGCCGAAGCGTTCCAGCGCGACACGCCGCAGCCGCGAATCGCCGGCCAGGGCCTGGCCGCGGCGAGCGCGGACCCGGCCCTTGATGACGGCCAGGGCGACCTGCCCGGCGAGCAACTCGTCATAGGCCAGGCGCGCGCGGGCAACCGGATCGGGGACCCTGTCCTTGGGCAATTGCACGGCGTGAATGGCGTCGGAAAAGCTGGGCCATTTCTCCCGCCGCAGCAGCGCCGGGTCGTGCCATTCCGGCAACGCGGGGACGAATTGCAGGGCCTGGGCCACGCCGGCGGCGACCTGGCGCGGCCATAGTCCGGCGGTCAGCGGCCAGACCGGCTCGATCGCTGGGAGTCGATCGGCCT
Source organism: Asaia bogorensis (assembly GCA_945871455.1). GTDB lineage: Bacteria > Pseudomonadota > Alphaproteobacteria > Acetobacterales > Acetobacteraceae > Rhodopila. The sequence goes on along the minus strand of CAMBXJ010000463.1, from coordinate 2,482 downwards.
GCTCGATCGGGACCAGGTGGTCCGGATGCGGCATGGTGATGCGGCCGTTGAAGCTTTCGACCTTGCCGGACACCAGCAGCTTCGCGCCGGGCGGCATCTGCGCTTCCCGCGTGAATTTGAAAAACACCAGTTCGGCGGTTCCGGTGTCGTCCTTCACCACGATCCGCCAGGGCTGGCGGGAATTGGCCGGCTTGTCGTGGCGCACCACCTCCACCGCCAGGGTCGCCACCATGCCGGCGCGGGCGTCGCGGATGGTCGGGCGGTTGCGGCGATCGAGGTAGGATTCGGGCATGTGGAACAGCAGTTCGATCACACGCTCCCCCCCCACGGCGCGTGCCATCAGCTTGGCAACCGCCGGTCCTATGCCCCGGAGAGATGTCAGGGGCGCGAAAAGAGGGGTAAGCGTATCCGAATCCACAGGCTGACAGGTCCAACAGGCGAGTCTATATGACAGCACGCCGATGACAGAACCAGAACACGCCGCGTCCGATATAAGGCGCAGACGCTTGCTTTATCGAGCCACCCATCGCGGGACGTTTGAAAACGACCTGATGATCGGCGGTTTCGTCCGGGCGAATCTCGCGCTGCTGACGGACGATGATATGGATGCGCTGGAGGCTCTGCTGGAACTCCCCGATGTCGACCTGGCCGATTGGCTGACCGGCCGGCGCACCATCCCGCCCGACGTGGAAACGCCGATGCTGCGGCGCATCCGGGACTCGTTGCCGCAATGACCGATGCCGTCACTGTCTGGGGGGTGCCGGAAGGCTGGGACGCGTTCCTGCTGGCGCAGCGGCGGCGCGAATTCGCCGGCGCGATCCTGCATGTGACGCGCGACGATTCGCGGATGGCGCGTCTGGCGGAAGCTTTGGGCTTTGCCCTGCCGGAAGCGGAAATCCTGCGCTTTCCGGCCTGGGATTGCCTGCCTTACGACCGAGTGTCGCCGAACCCGATGCTGGTGTCGGAACGCGTCGCCACCCTGGCGCGCCTGCTGGAAAAGCCCTCCGGCCCGCGCATCGTGCTGACCACGGTCAATGCCCTGATCCAGCGCGTGCCGCCGCGGACGACCTTCGCCGGCGCCAGCATGGACCTGAAGGTCAACGGCCAGGTGAAGCCGGAAGTGCTGGCGACCTATCTGGAAGCGCATGGCTATGTCCGCGCCGGCACGGTGATGGAACCCGGCGAATACGCGATGCGCGGCGGCATCATCGACATTTTCCCGGCCGGGGAGGCCGATCCGGTTCGCCTGGACCTGTTCGGCGACACCATCGAATCCATCCGTGAGTTCGACGCCACCACCCAGCGCAGCGCCGGCAAACGCACGTCCTTTTCGCTTCGTCCGGTATCGGAAGTGCCGTTGGACAAGGAGTCGGTCGCCCGGTTCCGCACCGAATGGCGCGACCTGTTCGGCCAGGATGCGGCGAAGGACCCGCTTTATCTGTCGGTGTCCGACGGGCGGCGCCATCCGGGGATCGAGCATTGGGTGCCGCTGTTCCATCCGACGATGGAAAATCTGCTGGACTATCTGCCCGACGCGTCGGTGTCGTTCGATCATCAGACCGACGACGTGCTGGCGGCGCGCCTGGAAATGATCGCCGATCACGCCCAGGCAAGGAAGGCGGTACCCAGGGATGGGGAAGTGCCCTACCGGCCGCTGCCGCCGGACCGGCTGTATCTGAACCAGACGGAATGGGATGAGATGCTGGCCTTCGGGCCTCGGCTGGCGTTCAGCCCGTTCGTCATGCCTGATGGCGCCGTCGGCGTCGATGGCGGCGGCCGGCCCGGGCCGGTATTCGCCCAGACCGGCGGTTTGTCGTCCGGTGGGGTGGGGCCGGGGATCAACGTCTTCGACCAACTCCGATCCCAGGCCGACCGCTGGACGGCCGAAGGTCGGCGCATCGTGGTCGCCGCCTGGACCCGCGGGTCTCGGGAGCGGTTGGAGCATCTGCTGCGCGAGCACGGCTTCAAGGACGTCGCCCAGGAAGACGCATTCGCCGCCGTCCGCCGCAAGCCGGCCGGATCTGTGTCTTTGGTCACCCTGGGGGTGGAACGCGGCTTCGTTGCCGACCGCATGGCCCTGGTCGGCGAGCAGGACCTGCTGGCCGAACGCATCTCCCGCCCGCCGCGCCGGCGCAAGCGGGCCGATCAGTTCATCGCCGAAGCCACCGAAATCGCCGAGGGCGATCTGGTCGTGCACCAGGAATACGGCATCGGCCGCTATGACGGTCTGGCGACCCTGCATGTGACCGGCGCGCCGCATGACTGCCTGCGCCTGATCTATGACGGCGAGGAAAAACTGTTCCTGCCGGTCGAGAATATTGAGGTCCTGTCCCGCTACGGCAGCGAATCCCAGGGTGTCGCGCTGGACAAGCTCGGCTGTCTCGGCTGGCAAACCCGCAAGTCCAAGATGAAGCAGCGCATCCGCGACATGGCGGGTGAACTGATCCGGATCGCCGCGGCGCGGAAAGTGCGGGACGCCGAG
>CAMBXJ010000462.1 GCA_945871455.1 Asaia bogorensis | reverse complement strand
GGGTCAGGCAAGCATTATTCAACAACCGTGCCAAAGAGGAAAAATCAATGATTACAAGGAGGATAGGCAACGTAGGGCATGGGGTGTCACAAAAAAGCCCAATGGTTGGGCGATTGCTTAAAAGTATTGCAGGTCGGTTGGACGCAGGGGCGGTGGCCCGCGGTCCGATCAAGTCGTTTCATCGGGACCGAATGCGTCAATCCGATCCCGATGATTCCCTTTACCGAGACATGCGTGCGCCGTTAGCTGACGGTAGGCTTGGCTTTACAACGTCTGGCCGCCGTCGACGACGATGGTTTGGCCGGTCACCCAGGATGCCATCGGCGAGGCCAGGAACATCACCACATTCGCCACTTCCTCCGGGTAGCCGAGGCGTCCGAACGGGATGGCGTTGAGCACGGCGTTGTAGAGTTTCGGCGCCTCGGTCTTGCGGCGATCCCAGACGCCGCCGGGAAACTCGATCGAGCCCGGGGCCACGCCGTTCACGCGAACGCCGTCCCGCGCATACATCGCGGCCTGTGTATTGGTGTAATGGATGACCGCGGCCTTGATCGCGCCATAAGGCGGCTGGCGCGCGGAGGCGCGCAGAGCGGCGACCGAGGACGTGTTGATGACGCTGCCCTTGGCGGATTTAAGGAACGGCAGCGCGGCATGGGTGGCGTGCACGATCGCCATCATGTCGATGGCCATGCTGGACATCCACCCGGCCTCATCGTCGGTGGACCCGAAGGCGGACGCGTTGTTGACCAGAATGTCGATGCCGCCCAGCGCGTCCGCCGCGGATGCGACATAGGTCTTGATCGCCTCCGCGTTGGCCAGATCGGCCGAACCGGCGTGGGCCTTGTGCCCCAGGGCGGCGATTTCAGTGCGGGTGGCCTCCAGGGCGTCGGCCCCACGGGCGCAGATCGAAACATCGGCGCCCGCCGCCGCCAGGCCCAGTGCGATTGAGCGGCCGATGCCGCGGCTGCCGCCACAGATCACGGCTCGCTTGCCGGTGAAGTCGAAAGTCATGTGTCCTGCTCTCCTCGCATGGACGCGAACGCGATGTCCGCGCCGGTTCGTGCCGTAGGTTAGAGCGTGATCACACGGAGCGGAACGTCGTAGCCCACGAACCGCGGGAGCGGGGGAGCGGGCGAGCGAATTGGCGGGTTGGGGCGGCGAAGCGGCATGGGGGGCGCCGGCGTGCGGTGAACGCGTGCTTCACCCGGGACCCGTGGTGCGGCACACTGGCGGGGATGCATGCCACTTCTCGCTTCGTCCGCTTTGGCCGGTTGTTCGTTCCTGGCGGTGCCGGCGCTTGACCCTTTCGTTCCACCTGCGCCATCGCTTTGCCGATATGACCCTGGATCTGGCCTTCCAGGTGCCGACGCCCTGTGTGGTGGCGCTGTTCGGTCCGTCCGGCGCCGGGAAGTCGACGGCGCTCCTGGCGATGGCGGGGTTGCTACGGCCGGATATGTGCACGATCGAACTGGACGGGGAGGTTTTGGTCGACACCGCTTCCGGCATCTGGCGCAAGCCGGAGACGCGGCGGATTGGCCTCGTGTTTCAGGACGCGCGCCTTTTCCCGCACATGTCGGTCGCAACGAATCTGCGTTACGGCCTGCGGCGTGCACCATCCGGCCCGATCGGGTTCGACGAAATCGTGTCCCTGTTGGGTCTCGGCGCCCTGCTGGGCCGGCGTCCCCATACCTTGTCCGGTGGGGAGCGTCAGCGGGTTGCGATCGGACGGGCGCTGTTGGCCCAGCCCCGGCTGCTGCTGATGGATGAACCGCTGGCAAGCCTGGATGCCGCCCGCAAGGCCGAAATCCTGCCGTATCTGGCGGGGCTGAAGGCGGCACTGCGCCTGCCGATACTTTACGTCACCCATGCCATGGAGGAGGTGACTCGCCTGGCCGACTCGCTGGTCCTGATCGATCGCGGGCAGGTCGTCGCGCATGGGCCCTTGAGCGAGGTCACCGCGCGGTCCGACCTGAAACTGGCGCGCCGGGACGATGCCGGGGCGGTGGTGACCGCGGTGGTGGACAGCCATGACCCGGCCCGTCAACTCAGTCGGCTGCATGTGGGTGGGACGGCGCTGCTGGTGCCGCTGCTGACCGCGCCGGTGGGGCGACAGGTGCGCGTGCGGATTCCGGCGCGTGAGGTCATTCTGGCGCGGGAGGTGCCGACCGCGATCAGCGTGCATAACGTGATCGCGGGGACGGTGCGGGCGGTGACGAACGACATCGAGCGCCACGCCGCGCTGGTGGAGGTCGCTCTGGCCGGGGAGGCATTCCTGGCGCGGGTGACCCCGGATGCGGTGGCGCGCCTGGCATTGGAACCCGGCGTGCCCGTGCTGGCGTTGGTCAAGTCGGTGGCGGTCGAGGTGTTGGATTCGTAGGGACCCGGCCTCGCGTCACCGCGTGTAGATAGCGCCTCGCGTCACTGCGTGTGGACACAGCCTCGCGTCACTTCGTGTGGACACAGCCTCGCGTCACTTCGTGCCGACGGAACCCACGGACGCGGTTCTCCGACGGTTTCGCCAGGCCAACAACCCTGCCACGCCCAGCGCGCCGATCAGCGCCGTTCCGGAAATCCAGGCGGCACGCCGGGTCATCGGGGTGGTGCGGGGTTCGATCACGATATGGTTCCGCCCGGCTTGGAGCGGCAGTACCATAAGCGAGATCGCGCCTTGCAACGGTGTCGTCACGATTCCATTGATGTGCACCTCGTTGCCCGGATACCACGGGTGAGCGAGCTGCACGAACCCGCTCTGCCCAGCGGTGATTACCAGGTCGACCCGGGTCAGCGACACAGCGTAGTGCTCCAGCGCCGGAACGGCGTCGAAGTCTTCCGACTGGTTCGTGGTGCCCGAAGGAGGTTGGCGAACCGGCAGCGCGCGGGCGGTATGCCGAACCGGATCGATCCGCGCCGTGTCCAGGTAGAGGCGCAGAAACCCCGCAATGGCGGCCACGCGCGGTGCCATGGGTTCGGATTCGAAAATCGGGTCCCAGAACGCCGGTTTGTCCATCCCCTCGGTTGGTGACAGGGCAATGAGCGAGCGGCTGAACAGAACCGGACTGGCGTTGGGCAGCAGGATACGACGGCCGAGAGTGCCCTCCGGGCTGGCATCCAGGAAACCGGCCGGGCACCCCATGATGACCGAATCGGCGCAGACGATGCGGGAAACGTTGAAATGGGCCAGCAGGGTCGCGACGGGTGGCGACAGGCGGCCGGTCCCGCGCAGATCCCGTTCGGCCATGTTGACGCTGGTGCCGGAATAGTTGTGAACCAGCGTCGCGGCCATGTTGTGGTGGCCTGAAATGCGTTGGGGGGTGGCGAAGTAGCTCATCACGCCCGCGCTGGGACCGGTATCCGCCAGCAACCAACCGTCCCGCTGGATCCCAATCCCCATCGTGCGTTCGTTGGGGGCGGCCTGCTGCAGATAACGGCCCGCGTCCGCCAGAAATTCCTTATCGGGGCACGCAACCGGCAGGATGGCGGTGCTGGCGACATCCAGCAGCACAACCATCAGCGCGATCAGCACGATACGGTGGCCGGAC
>CAMBXJ010000461.1 GCA_945871455.1 Asaia bogorensis | reverse complement strand
GGCGGTGTTCATGCGCCTGTTGGTCCGCGCGATCGCCGAGGAATTGGCGCCGGTGCCGCTGCTGGCCTTGCTGAAACACCCGCTGGCGGCGGCCGGCCTGTCGCCGGTTGCCTGCCGGACCGCCGCCCGGGACCTTGAAGTGATCTGCCAGCGCGGACCGCGTCCGCCTCGCGGCATCGTCGGGCTGCGTCTGGCGATCGACAAGGCGGGACAGGATGAACGGCTGAAGGCATCCCAGGGCGGCGATGTCCGGTTCAACATTATGCTCGACCGCCTGCGGGATTTCCTCGCCCGCCTGGAATCCTGCCTGGAGCCGGCGTTGCGAATCGACGCCTCGGTCGAGGTTTCCCCGCAACAGGCGCTGGCCGCGGTCTTCGAGGCCGCCGAGGGTCTCGCCGCCACGACGGATCAGCCCGGCCCCGCCCGGTTATGGGCGGACGAGGAAGGCGAAGCCCTGGCCGAACGCCTGTCCGCCGTCCTGGCCGCCATCGTCCTGCTGCCCGACCAACGGCGCGCCGTGCTGCCCGGCCTGCTGGATGCGGTGCTGCAAGGGGCGACGGTCAGAGGCCGACGGGCGTTGCGGGGCCGCGGCGGCACCGAACACCCGCGCATCCATATCTGGGGTCTGCTGGAAGCCCGGCTGCAAAGCGTCGATCGCATCGTTCTCGGCGGATTGGCGGAAGGCGTCTGGCCGCCGCAGCCCGAACCCGGTCCCTGGCTGTCACGCCCGATGCGCACCGCGGTCGGCCTGCCGTCCCTGGAGGAAGCCATCGGCCAGTCCGCCCACGACTTCGTGTCACTCGCCTGCGCGGCGCCGGAGGTCGTGTTGTCCTGCCCGGTTCGGCGCGATGGCGCCCCGGCGGTGCCGGCGCGCTGGCTGTTCCGGTTGCAGATCTTTCTGGAAGGCAAGTCCCAGGCTTTGCCGGACCATCCGGCGTCGCATTGGGTGCGTGCCTTGGACCAGCCGATGGGCGGCGCCGTCCCGGTGTCCGCGCCTCGCCCCAACCCCCGGATCAACCGCCGGCCGCGCCGCATGAGCGTGACGGAAATCGAGACCTGGCTGCGCGATCCCTACGCCATCTATGCCCGCCATATCCTGAAACTGAGCGCGCTGAAACCGCTGGATGAGGCAACCGACGCCGCCGACTACGGCATGCTGGTGCATCAGGGTATGAACATGTTCCTGGACGAGTACGGCACAAGATGGCCACCCAACGCCGCGATCCTGCTGCGACGGGCGATGGATCGCGCCCTGGCCGAGGCCGGCTTGCGGGCGGCGCTGGCGGCATGGTGGGCGCCGCGTCTGGGGCGCATCGCCGATTGGGTGGCGGATATCGAGACGCGCCGCCGATCCGAAAATCCCCCGCTGGCGATCGCGGCGGAAACATCCGGGGCGGTCGATCTTAGCCGACCGGGGGGCAGCTTCCGCCTGACCGGACGCGCCGACCGGATCGAGCGGCGGCGTGACGGGTCGATCGCGATCCTGGACTACAAGACAGGCTCCCCGCCCACGCAAAAAGACGTGGACAGCGGGTTGGCGCCGCAATTGCTGTTGGAAGCGGCCATGGTGGCGGATGGCGCGTTCGGCCCGGACGTCACCGGACAGGCGACCGAACTGCAGTATTGGCATCTGACCGGCGGCTTCCAACCGGGGGAGATCAGGCGGCTCTATCGCGGCAACGCGGACGCGGCGATCGACGCGACCCAAAGCGCCCGCGACGGCCTGAACGGGCTGATCGACGCCTTCGATGCCGGCCAGGTCTATCGATCGCAGCCGCATCCCGACCGGGCGCCTCGGTTTTCGGATTACGCACAGTTGGCCCGCGTCGCGGAATGGTCGGCGGCGGGGGACGATACGGCCGCCGATCCCGGCCCGAGCGGCGAACCATGAGCGAGTCGCCGCGGGATCGTGCCAATCGGGAGCAGTTGGCCGGGTCCGATCCCGTTGTGTCCGCCTTCGTGGCGGCTTCGGCGGGGTCGGGCAAGACCAAGCTGCTGACGGACCGCTTGCTGCGGCTGATGCTGACCGGCGCGCGACCTGACCGGATCCAGTGCCTGACCTTCACCAAGGCCGCGGCCGCCGAAATGGCGCTGCGCCTGCAACGCACCCTGGGTCGCTGGGTCACCTTGTCGCAACCGGCGCTGACCGACGAATTGCGGCGCCTGAATGTCGAGCCGACCGATACGGCGTGCCGGACGGCGCGGGCGCTGTTTTCGCATGTTCTGGACCTGCCGGGCGGCATGCGGATCGGCACCATCCACGCGTTCAGCCAGTCGGTGCTGCGCCGGTTCCCCCTGGAAGCCGCGATTTCCCCGCATTTTCAGTTGGTCGACGACCGCGACGCGCAGGACGCGCTGATCGAGGCGCGGGAGGATATGCTGGCCGGTGCCAGCGACCCGGCGCTCCGGGCCGCGCTGGACACGCTGGCGGGACTGGCGACCGCCGATCAGTTCGGGCGCCATGTCGTGTCGTTGCAGACCGATCGCCGTCGGCTGGCCGCGGCCGTGCGCCTGGGTCCCGACCTGCGGGCGGCGCAACGGCGCGCATTGGGGGTGTCCGCGGCCTCGGAGATGGAGATTGTGTCGGAGGCGGTGCAATGGATGGGCGAGCACGCGCTGCGGCAGGTCGTGCGCAACATCCAGGCCGAGGCCACACCCGCCGTCGTCACCAAGTCCGGGCGTATGCTCGACTGGCTCGCCCTTGACCCGTCGGACCGGGCAGAAAACTGGGCGGAATGGCAGGGCGAGTTCTTTACCAAGGCGGGCACGGTTTCCAGCACCCGCACCCTGATCGGCGATCGGCTGGCGACCCGGCATCCCGACTGGCTGGACCAGCTTCTGGCCGAAGCCGCCCGCATCGATCGGATCGAGGAATCGCGGCGGGCCATTCGGGTCGCGGCGGTGTCGCACGCTCTGGTCGTGCTGGCGGTGCCCGTCGTCGAGGGGTACGCGTTACGCAAGGCCGAATCCGGATTGCTGGATTACGAGGATCTGATCGGCCGCACCTCCTCCCTGCTGGTCGATCCCGGCGCCGCCTGGGTGCTCTACAAGCTGGATGGCGGCCTGGACCATCTGTTGTTGGACGAGGTCCAGGACACCGCCCCCGAGCAATGGGGCATCGCGCATGCCTTGACCGAGGAGTTCTTCGCCGGCGCGGGCGCGCGCGACACCGTCCGCACCGTGTTCGCGGTGGGGGATCGCAAACAGTCCATCTACTCCTTCCAGGGCGCCGACACGCGGGAGTTCGACCATTCCCGCGCGCTGCTTTCCAGGCGGGTCAAGAACGCCGGCCTGGCCTGGCGGGACGTCGAACTGGACGTGTCGTTTCGCTCGACCGCCCCGGTCCTGGGTCTGGTCGATGCGGTCTTTGCCAACCCGGGGGCCGCTGCCGGTGTCGTCGATGCCGGCCAGACCCTGACCCATCGCGCCGATCGTGCCGACCATGCCGGGATGGTGGAGCTTTGGCCGCTGGCGCCGTTGCCGGAACCCAATCCCGTGGAACCCTGGGAAGTCGCGGATGCGAACCACGGCCTGACCTC
>CAMBXJ010000460.1 GCA_945871455.1 Asaia bogorensis | reverse complement strand
TACGGGATCAACGAAATCCTGCACGGCTGGGATGAGATCGGCGCGTTTCGGTCCGCCCGGTCCCCCGCCGGACTGGCGCGGACCATTTCCCGCACCGTCATCACCACCTTTGGGAAGGACTTTGCCACCGCGTCCACCCTGTTTCATCGCGCAACAGCACCAGGCAAGACCGGCCGACAGATGCAGACCTGGGCGCGGATGCCGGAGGGTTGGCGCATCGTCGCCGCCCATGTCAGCATGATCGACGCGGCATAAGGACCGGTCGCCCCGGAACCTGAACCGTGCGGGCGCTATTCCATTCCGGTGCGCGTCGCGAGCACGCGCGCCCGCCTCCCCATCCGGTCCCACCACGCGGCGACCGGCTGGGTTATCGCACGCACCTTTGTCCGGTCAGTCCGACACTGCTTGCAGGTCCGCCGTCGCGCCATCCGCGCCCGTATAGAGATGCGGCCATCGTCGTTTCACCAACGGCCCGTCCTGGCTATAGGCCAGACAAGTGTTCAGGATTTTCGGTGCCCCACCCATCTTCTCGGTGATACGGGCATCGACCTTGTCGCTGCCGGGGGGCTGCCCCTCTCCATTCGCCTGCATTTCCCGGCGCACCTTGGCGGGGTTGATCGCCTGGAACGCCGTGGTCGCCATCTGTTGCAGCAGTTCGCGCAAATGCGTGCACCCCACCGCGCCGCCAACCAGGTGATTGGCTTCCCGCAGAAATCCCGCCTTCACCCGCAGCCCGACCAGCCGGGAGAAATTCGGTGCCGCCGTCGGGCACATCATATAAGGGGTCTTGTCGCTCACGGCCTCGGCCGCGACGATTTCCATCGTGTCGTTCAGCGTCAGGCGCAACCACATGTCGTGGATCGGCTCGCCGGCGTCGATGAAGCCGCGGTCGAAATTGGTCTGGCCGAAGCTTTTGACGTCGGTCAGATGTGCCTCGATGTCGAACAGCCCGTCCGAGCGTCGGTAGCCGTTGATCTCAATGGATCGCGTGTGTTGCACCTCGCGTTCGGCGGGCGGGCTCAACGGCATGCCTGGGCTCCTGTCTGCTGCGCTGCAACAGAGGCATATGGCATTGCCCGGATACCTGGCAATTGGTTTCGCCAGCATGGCTGGTCCGTCCGCACTGATCGGGATCAATGCGGACGGCGGCGGATGGATGTTTTTACGCCGCCGCCCCGGCCGTTCTGGGCGCGACAGACCATGGCGTGTGATGATCATCCGGTCTCTCCGGTTGCTTTTGTATTGTAATTTACAACCTATGGTTATCCCTCGATCCGAAGGATGAAAACGGCTATCATGGGCGTCAAATCAACGGCCGGGATGGTTCCCTGGCAATACCGACACCGAAGGGCTCCGCCGGAATGACTCCGTTTCATGCCTTCTGCCGAAGGTCGCTCGACGATATCCGGGACCAGGGCCGATATCGCACGTTTACCGCTCTGCAAAAGCGGGCCGACGAATTCCCCTGGTATCGCCGTCCCGATGGCACTCGCGTGCTGGTCTGGTCGTCGAACGATTATCTGGCCATGGGCGGCCATCCAATCCTGGTCGAAGCCGCCTGCGAAGCCGCGCGCACCATGGGCGTTGGCGCCGGCGGCACCCGCAATATCAGCGGCACCAGCCCGGTCCACGATGCCCTGGAAGCGGAATTGGCGTCCCTGCATGGCAAGCAGGCCGGGCTGATCTTCACCTCCGGTTTCGTGTCGAACCAGGCCGCTTTGTCCACCATCCTCAACAGCCTGCCGAGCGGGCCGGATCAGCCCTGGCAGGTGTTCTCGGACGCGAAGAACCACGCGTCCATGATCGCCGGGATCAAGGGGTCGCGGGCAACCTGCAATATTTTCCGCCACAACGACATGGCGCATCTGGAATCGCTGCTGCTTGCCGCGCCGGACGCGGCGCCGAAGCTGATCGCCTTCGAGTCGGTCTACTCCATGGACGCCGACATCGCCCCCATCCCGGCAATCTGCGCGCTGGCCAGGCGTTTCGGCGCGCTGACCTACCTCGATGAGGTGCACGCCGTCGGGATGTATGGCCCCAACGGCGGCGGCGTGTCGGAACGGGACGGCGTTGCCGGCCAGGTCGACATCATCGAGGGCACCCTGGCCAAGGCGTTTGGCTGCCATGGCGGCTATATCACCGGCGATACGGATGTGGTGGATTTCATCCGCTCCACCGCGCCGGGGTTCATCTTCACCACGTCTCTGCCGCCGATGACCGCCGCCGCCGCCCTGGCCAGCGTCCGTCACGTCCGCCAGGATCATGCGCGACGCGCCCGGTTGTTTGAGCGCGCGTCGGCGCTGAAGGCCCGCTTCGATACGGCCGGTCTGCCGCGCATCGGATCGGACAGCCACATCGTGCCCCTGCATGTGGGCGACGCCGCGTTGTGCACCGAAATCAGCCAACGCCTGATGCGGGATTTCGCCATGTATGCGACCCCGATCAACTATCCGACGGTGCCGCGCGGGGAAGAACGGTTGCGCTTCACGCCGACTCCCCTGCACACCGACGCCATGATGGACTCGCTGATCGAGGCGCTGGTGGCGATCGTCCCGCTGGAGCGGCGCCGGGCGGCCTGACGCAGATCGGCAGAGCGCCCGCGGTTGCGCACATCCCGCGCCGGGGCTCGACGATGCACCCCGCGACGGCATCCCGCGACGGCACCCCGCGATGGCACCAGGCTCGGACGGCGTCGAATTTTGGTGCAGCGCAATATGATCTCGCAATCCACACGGCAGCGGGGTAAACGCCGAGCGCTCCACCTCTCCTGACCGAACGGCACTCAAAACAATGTTGCAGATTGATGACCTGGTGTTCAACGCCTGGGGACGGCGTTTCTTCGACCGCGCCAGTCTCAACCTGCCGCCCAATGCCAAGGTGGGTCTGGTCGGGCGCAACGGGGTCGGCAAAACCACGCTGTTCCGCCTGATTCTGGGCGATCTGATGGCCGATGGCGGGGAGATCAATCTGCCCAAGGGGTCCCGCGTGGCCAGCGTGGACCAGGAGCACCCGGCGACTCCCGTCAGCCTGCTGGACACGATTCTGGCCGCCGACACGCTGCGTCAGGCCTTGCATGACGAACTGGAGACCGCCGAACCGGAACGCATGGCCGACATCTATAATCGGCTGGCCGAAATCGACGCGGATCGCGCTCCGGCCCGAGCTGGCGAGATTCTGGCGGGCCTTGGCTTCTCGACCGCCGATCTTGCGCGCCCGATGTCCGAATTCTCCGGTGGCTGGCGCATGCGGGTGGCCTTGGCGGCGGCGCTGTTTGCCGAACCCGACCTGCTGCTGCTGGACGAACCGACCAACTACCTCGACCTCGAAGGCGCGATGTGGCTGGAAGCGCGCCTGCGCAAATACCCGAACGCCGCCATCATCATCAGCCACGACCGGGAACTGCTGAACAACTCGGTCGATTCCATCCTGCACCTGCGGGAGGGCAAGCTGGACCTGTACACCGGCGGCTATGACGACTTTGAGCGGCGGCGAGCGGAGAAGGCCCGCCTGCAAACGGCGTCCCGCGCCAAGCAGGAGGCGGAACG
>CAMBXJ010000459.1 GCA_945871455.1 Asaia bogorensis | reverse complement strand
ACCGCTCGGATCGCGATCGAGGCGATGCTGCGGCAGCGGGCGGGACAGGACACGTCGGTGGTCGTGCGCATCACGCCCGCAAGCCCGACCAGCGGCGAAACCCTGTTTCAGCCGGTTGCTCGCCAGCTTCTGGCCGCGCGCAGGGCCGGGCTGATCGGACGGTTCAGCCCGCTGTCGCAGCCCCCGGGCGGCGGTTTTCACGTGACGATGAACGCTGACTGACAGACGGCCGATTTGCCGGTCGTTGGTCTGGATTGATCGGGACGGAGTTGGGTCCTGGGTTGGTTCGTGGGCAATGCCTTCGTCACCAACAGCAGTTTTCGGGATGGCATCGCTCGGACAGTCCGCGTCAGGCCCGGCGGTGCAAACCCAGGGTCCATGGCTGATCCCGCGGGGATCGCCGCGATACATACGGGGTTATGGAAAATCTTCTTGCCATACGCTATGCGTTGTGGTTATTGTTCGCGTTATGTTCTCAGCGTGCTCATTAACCGATCCGAACTACCCCATTTGGCCGGATCAAGCTGACATTTCATGACTGACATTCCGCCGTTGGTTGGACGGGACATCTCGAAGCGGCCAACGGCATACGCGACGCATTGTATGCTTCCACTTCACTGTTACGGTCGCCGCACCCGCGTTCCAAAAGGGTGCGGCGACAGCGGTCACGGCATCGGTTCATGGCCGGCACCTGAGATCGGGGATCCGAACATCGAATCATTTCAGACAGCGTACCCTGTCATGGGAATCTGGGATCAGGGTCAGACCTGATCGAGCCACGCGTGACGGGGATCATATTTGAGTAGGGTGTGACGGATGGTTACGATAACCAAGTGAATAGGCGCGGCCACACCAGACCAGGGGCCACGACTGGCCTGGCACGCAACCCATCATCCGTCGCGTGGCCGCCGATCCACGCAAAACGGTCCATGCCAGACGCGTGAATGCCAGACGCGTGAATGCCAGACGCGTGCATGATCCACGCCACAAGGGTCGGGCCAGAGCCAGTTCCCTGGCCTGGCCCGATCCGTATCAGCCGTTCACCTTGTGCATCAGTTCCGCTAGCGTCTCGATCTCCGGCATGATCTTGTCCGCTTTATCGGATTCCAGATTGAACACCACCCGTTCCACACCGAGATCCATGTAGCGCTTCATCAGGTCGGCGTCCTTGCGGGGAAACCAGACGGTGATGGCGATGGTCGCCGGGTCGCGGCCGGCTTCGGTGGCCATCTTGCGGAACTCAGGGATCATGTCGGCGATCTCCTTGTACATCCCGCGCGCCGCCTGCGGGATCCAGCCATCGCCGTAACGGATCGCCCGACGCGCGGAATAGGGGAACGCGCCACCCACGATCACCTGCGGATGCGGCTTCTGGACCGGCTTCGGCCAGGTCATCATCGGATCGAAATTCACGAACTCCCCGTGATATTCGGCCTTCGACTTGGTCCAGATTTCCTTCATCGCCTCCACGTTCTCCCGCGCGCGCTTGTGGCGGGATTTGAACTCGGTGCCGTGGTTCTCCATCTCGTCCTGGTTCCAGCCATTGCCGATGCCGAACAGGAAGCGTCCGCCCGAGACCTGATCGATCGACGCCACCAGCTTTGCCGTCTGGATCGGATCGCGCTGCTGCACCAGACAGACGCCGGTGCCGACCTTCAGGGTCTTGGTGGCCATGGCCGCGGCGGTCAGGGTCACGAACGGGTCCATCGCGTCGTAGTATTTCTTCGGCAGGTCGCCGCCGGCCGGGAACGGGGTCTTGCGGGTCACCGGGATATGGGAGTGCTCGGGCGCCCACACGGACTCGAACCCGCGGCTTTCCAGAGCCTGACCGAGTTCCCCCGGGGCCATGGAGTAGTCGGTGAAGAACATCGATGCGCCGAATTTCAGCATGGTCACCTCCTGGAGTTATGGTCCCATGATGCGGGATTGGGGAAAGCGGTGCCAGCCCCCCAGGCGTCTCCCCCAGGACATCAGCACCCCGGCGCACAGGTAGCTGAACGGCCCGGACATCACCCCCTGGATATCACCCCCTGGGGCGCTCCCGACAGACGCGCGCGCACGGGTTGACCCCGTACGCCGGCCGCCTCACCTTCCCCCTCGTGCCTGAGTGCCCAAAGACGAACCGCTCATGTCCGCCCCCCGCTGCCCGGCCGCGGAAGCCCAGGATCGGCCTCTGTTCAGGACGCGTCGGACGGGCGTCCGCCCCCTGGTGCCCCGCCCCCTGGTGCCCCGCCTCTGGTGCCCCGGCTATCTCCAAGGATCTGAACTCATGGACCTGCACCTGAAAGACAAGGTTGTGCTGATCACCGGGGCCAGCCGAGGGATCGGACTGGCCACCGCCAGAAGCTTCGCGGCCGAGGGCTGCCGTGTGGTCCTCTCAGCGCGATCCGAGCCCGCCTTGTCCGAAGCCGCCGCGGCGTTGCGGGCCGATGGCGCCACGGTCGCGATGCAGGCGGGCGACGTGACCCAACCCGACGGGGCCGCGTCCGTCATTCAGGCCGCGGTCACGGCGTTCGGGGGTATCGACATTCTGATCAACAATGTCGGCGGCGGAGGCGGTGGGCCGCGGATTGCCGACAGCACGGACGACGACTGGCACAAGGTGCTCGACGTCAATCTGGTGCAGACCGTGCGGATGATGCGCCTCGCCCTGCCCCATATGGCGGGCCGGCCGGGGGCGGGCGTGATCAACGTCGCGTCCATTTCCGGGTGGACGGCCCAGCTTGCGATGTCCGGCCAGTACGGCGCGGCCAAGGCGGCCCTGATCTTCGACACCGAGCGGTGGGCGCTGGAATTCGTGCCGCACGGAATACGGGTCAACACCGTCTCACCCGGGTCGATCCTGGTGCCAGGAAATGGGTGGGACCGCTATCGACTGGCCAATCCGCCCCTATACGAGGATTACCTGCGCAACGGCTTCCCCATGCAACGGCTCGGCACCGCCGAGGAAGTCGCCGATGTCATCGTCTTCACCGCCTCGCCCCGCGCATATTGGATCAATGGCCGCAATATCCCGGTTGACGGTCTGGAACAGCCCTATCCACCGCTCGACCGTCGGCCCTTCTGAACCCGTGTAGAGGAGCCGGTCCGGATCGACGAGATGCTCGACGTGGCGATCACGCCCAGGATAGAAGACGCCCTGATGAATAACAGCGATCGGGCAGCATGACACCGGCCATGGCATGGGAATGGAATATCGCGATATTCTGCATGAACGAGGCGAAAACGATTGCGACCTGTATCAACAGCGTCGCGGACGCCATCGGGGACCGGCGCGCACTGATCACGTTGGTGGTGAACGGGAGCACGGATCGCAGCGCGGAGATTGCCTGGCAGACCGCACAAGGGCGTGGCGTGCCGATACGGATCTACACGATTGCCCATGCGGACAAGGCGAATGCGATCAACCGGTTTTATTACGAACTCCGCGAACCGGCCGATGTCTATTTCTTTGTCGATGCGTATGTGAAGGTTGGCGCCCGCGCACTCGACGCCATGGCACGCCTGCTGTCCGAGGATCCGCGGCGGCGGGCCGCGACCGGGATCGCGGTCAGCGG
>CAMBXJ010000458.1 GCA_945871455.1 Asaia bogorensis | reverse complement strand
CCGCGGTCCAGAACATGTTTTCGCGGACCTGGTTGGCGAACAGGAAGTGGCGTTGCTTCGCGGTGGGCTCGCGCCGGTTCAGCATGTAGCGGGTGCCTTGCCCCTTACGGACGTAGAAGCGCAGGTGCAGACCGCCATAGACCAGGAACGTCAGACCGAGATTGCGGCCGTAGACGATGGCGATCCAGTCCCACTGGAACGTCGCCATGCGCGAGAGGTCGGGCGTGAGCGCGAACCATGTCAGGACGGCGAGGCCCATATAGATGATGTTCAGCGGCAGGAAATAGCCTGGCATGGTGAACAGGAATCTCAACAGTGCGACCGGTTGAGGTGGCCAGACAAACACCGGTGGCGCCATAATCGGTGTGGCGGGCGGTGTGTCGCCTCGGCTGAAATCGATGCCGGCGGTGGTATCGGCCATCCTTGCGCATCCTCTTGTTCGGCGTTTTCCGATTGCTTTGCCGATCTCACGCTAGTCACTCGGCCGTTCGATGGCAATTGTGCGGATTTGTGTGAAGCGGGCGACAGTGCGGCAAGATCACGGTCGCTGCGCATTGGCTCGGCGTCCGTCGTTGGGGTTGCGATCGGGCCAGCGCATACTGACGGGCCGGTCCGGGACCGACGCGGCCTGGTCGTCTCGCACGGACAGCCAGACTTGCCGGTTCCGGCCGTCGGCCCCATGTGCCGCATTCGCACAAGGAGACGAAGCCATGGCCGAAATCCCCGCAGCCTTTCTCGACCTGCTGACCACCAAGGTTGCTTTCGCGCATTTGGCGACGATGATGCCGGATGGGTCACCACAAGTGACGCCGGTCTGGTTCGACTTCACGCATGGCAAGATCCGCGTGAACACCGCGAAAGGCCGCGTCAAGGCGCGCAATATGGCGGAAGGCTCGCGCGTTGCGCTGTCCATTCTGGATCCCGACAATGCCTATCGCTACGTGCAGGTCCGCGGTCAGGTGACACGGGTGACCGAGGATGGCGGCGTGGCTCATATCGACAGCCTGGCGAAGAAGTATCTCGGCAAGGACGTCTTTCCCTTGCACAACGCCAAGGACATCCGCACGATCTTCGAGATCGAACCGCTCGCGATCCAGACCATGGGGTAGGCGCCAAGGTTCGGCCGGAGGCCGGGCGCGGACGCGGATTCGCGGATACCGGGTTTTCCATATCGACGGCCGCGACCGTCGCGCTTCACCCGCCGACGTCGGTGCGGCGCCAGGTTCGGCCGGGGCGCTGTTGATGCCGATGTGTTGGCACGGGACGATCCCAACCCGATGTCAGAACCGTTCGTCCCCCTGCGACCGCACCGGGTCGGGAAAGTCCCGGTACAAAGCGAACACCGCGTTCTGTACTAAGGAATTGACGCCGAAATGGAACCCTTCCACGGGCTCCTTTCGCCCTGCCACGCGCCGGAACGCAGTGTCCAGTTGCGCCAGATCCCGCACCTCGATCATCAGATGGAACTCGCCCAGGGTCGCCGGGCCGAGGCCCAGCTTGCGGCGGGTCAGGCGCCAGTCCTCGATCAGGCCCTGCTCCTTCAGATGGCCCAGATACCGGGCCACGCCTTCGGTAAATGTCAGATCGCGGATACCGGGCCGGAGGTCGCACCAGACATGGTAGAGATCCATCGCCTCACTCCTGAAAGGCGGATATCGCCCCGTCGCCATGGGGGGCGGCAGTGTCGAAGCGCAGCCTCAGTAGGTCCGGAACATCCGCATGATGTCCTCGGGGTCGCTCGTCTTGGTCAAGGCCAGGGACAGCAGCAATCGGGCCTTTTGCGGGTTCAGGTTGTCCGCGATCAGGAACCCAGCCTGACGGATGCGGGTGGTGCGGAAGGTGCGGCCCGATCCGGCGCGGGTGGATTGCACGACGACGATGCCCTTTTCGGCGGCCTCTTTCAGCGCGTCGGCCTCGTCGGGCGAGGTGAATCCCGGGGCGAACCCGGCGGACACGATCCCGCGCGCGCCGGCCGCGACGAAGGCTCGCACGGCGGCTCCGTCGCCGCCGGCATAGGCATAGGCGATGTCGACCCGCGGCAAGGCGTCGAGGCCGGCGATGTCGAACTCGGTATCCGGGGCATGGCGGCGGATCGGGCGGCGGTAAAATTCCACCGCGTCCCCGTCGGCATGGCCCAGCACGCCGAAATCAGGGGAGCGGAAGGTTTGCAGCCGCATGGTGGCGGTCTTGGTGACTTCGCGGGCCGCCTGGACCTCGTCGTTCAGCACCACCAGCACGCCCATCCCGCGCGCCTCCGGGCTGGCGGCGGTGCGGATGGCGTTGACCAGGTTCATGCCGGCATCCGACGACAGCGCGCTGGACGGGCGCTGGGATCCGACGAGCACCACCGGGATCGCCACTTTCACCGTCAGGTTCAGGAAGTAGGCGGTTTCCTCCAGGGTGGCGGTGCCGTGGCCGATGACGATGCCGGCCAGGTCGGGCACGTCGCGCACCAGAGTCACGCACAGGGCCGCGAGGGCCTTCCAGTCGGAAAATCCGATCGCGGTGCTGGGGATATTGCGATACCCGACCGGGATCACGTTGGCGACCAGCGCGGTATCCGGCCATTTCGCCAGAATCTCCGCCGCGTGCAGCATGTTGCCGGCCGCGCCGTAGTCCTGGATGTCGAGCGGCCCCTTGCCCAGGGAGGAAATCGTGCCGCCGGTGCCGATAAAGGCGACTTTCGGGAGGCTCATGCGCTGGCTCCAGTCTTGGTCAGGATGGGGGGAAGGCGGCGATGCCAGTCGGTGTCGCGCTGGAAGGCATCGGCGGCTTTCAGGATGCGGGCCTCGGCGAAGGGGCGGCCGGCGATGTGCAGCCCGATCGGGCAGCCATTCGGGTCCAGGCCGCAGGGCACGCTGACCGCTGGCAGGCCGAGATAGTTGAACGGGCGGCAATTCGCCGACACCGCCATGAAGCGCCTTTCGGTGCCGGGCGGGCCGTGATCGATATCGGTTTCGTCCAGGGTGGGCAGGTTGGTCTTGATGGTGGGCGTGACCAGGACATCGGCCTGGGCGAACACCTCGGCGGCAAAGGCTTTCAGGATCGGGCCGCGGCGGCTGAGCGATTCCACGTAATAGGGCGCCGGGATCGCGTAGCCCGGATACATGCGCCCGCTGATGTGTTGGCCATAGGCTTGCGGATCGTCGCGCATCCATTGGGCGTGGATGGTCGCGGCCTCGACGCGCGAGACGATGGAGCCATAGGCCGCGACTTCGGCCATCACCGGCAGTTTCAGGCGAATGATTGTGGCGCCGCGGGCTTGCAGGACGGCGAGCGCCTGGTCGATGGCGGCGATGACGGGTTGGTCGGCGCCGTCGAAGAATACGTTGGTGGGCACGCCGATGCGCAAGCCGCGCAGGTCTCCATCGAGGGCGGCTTCATAGTCGGGCACCGGTTCGGCGGAACTGGTCGGGTCCATCGGGTCATGCCCGGAGATCACCGCCATGATCCGCGCGCAGTCGCGTGATCGAGCCAACGGCCCCACATTGTCGTGGCTGAAGGACAGCGGCATCACGCCGTAACGCGACACGCGGGTCTGGGTGCCCTTGATCCCCGTA
>CAMBXJ010000457.1 GCA_945871455.1 Asaia bogorensis | reverse complement strand
TGCCAGTTGGGTTTGCGCCCGGCTTGGAGGCTGGACCGGATATTACGGCAAGCCTGGACCGGTCGTGATGTTGCGCGGTCTGTTGCGCTTCCGGGCGGTCGCACAGGGGTGGGAGCTTGGACAAATCCTGTAGGCAGGATATGGGGATTGTTGGTGTGAAATCCGAATGTTCCGAAAAAGATACAGAGATGTGCGAGTCGGGTAGGTTCCGGGGGTGGGAAAGCGTTTACAAGGCTTATCCATATCGCGAATTGGTCCGCATCAAGAACCAATAAGGGTGCGACCGGAGGCACCGGCGTTCAGCGACCCTTCGTGTTCTTCGTGCCTTCGTGGTGAAAAATTTCCAGCCCAACCGCGAGCTTCGGCGCATACGCTTGGCTCTCCACACGGATAATCATGCGTCCGGCATCAACCTCCGCGAATCTCCACCACGAAGACAAGAAGGGCACGCAGAAGCGAAGTTGCGGCTGTGCGCCGGGGAACGCTATCGGGCCGCCGACGAAAGCTGGGATCCCGCCATATATCGTTAATAAATGTGTAACGATTGGCCCGTTTGGCGCCTGGCCAGCCCACACCGTCATCGCCCGCCTGCGCGGAGCATGACGCAGAGAGATCCATGCTTTACACCAGAAGGTGCCGTTATTGGCCCGCGTCGCCGCTGCATCCCCCCCGATCGGCGGATTGACACCCCGCCACCCATCCCCCGACATGCCACCAACACACGCAAACCAGAGAGGCCGCCATGCCCGCCACAGTCAACCGCATCAACCCGTCCACCGTCCGCGCGCCCACCGGCTTCAACCATGCGATCGAGATCAAGAATCCGGAGCGCCGGGTCATCATCGCCGGCCAGGTCGGCATGCGCCCCGACGGATCAATCCCGGATAGCGGAGAGGAGCAGATCGCCCAGGCCTTCGCCAACCTGACCGCCATTCTGGCCGCGAACGGGTTGACCACGGCCAATTTGGTCAAGACCACGGTGTTCCTGACGGATCGCGCCTTGCTCGCCGCGTTTCGCGCCGAACGCACCAGAGTGATGGGGGAACTGGTCCCCGCGTCCACCCTGCTGTTCGTGTCCGGGTTGGCCGATCCGCGGTTTGTGTTTGAAGTCGAAGGCGAGGCCGTGGCCTGACATGGATCCGCTGCGCCGCAACACGGTCGGCGACGCAATCAGGCGTGCGGCCCGCCTGTTCCGTAACCGGGACGCGCTGATATTCGGTGACCGGCGGTGGAGTTTCACCGATCTGGACCAAGCGGCGGATCGGATCGCCTGCCGGTTCGCGGATATGGGGCTGCGACAGGGCGACCGGATCGCCGCCTATGGGCGGAACTCCGACGGCTATTTTGTCGCCTGGCTTGCCTGCGTGCGCGGCGGCTTCGTGCATGTGCCGGTCAACTATGCCCTGACCGGGGAGGAACTGGACTATATCGTTACCCAGTCCGGTGCGCGCATGGTGCTGACCACACCGGCGCTGCGGTCGTATCTGGACGGGATCGCGGTGGAATTTGCCGGATTGTTCGACGATATGGTCAGCATCGCGCGCGACGATACCGCGCCCGTGGGGCTGGAGCCGGACCTGGACAACGATTCCCTGGCGCAGATTGTCTATACATCCGGCACCACGGCTGCACCGAAAGGTGCGATGATGACGCACAGCGCGATGCTGGCGCAGTATTACTCCTGTATCCACAACATGGAATACGCCGGGTCCGACCGGGCGCTGGCCGCGCTGCCGCTGTATCACACGGCGCAAACCCATGCCTTCACCATGCCGCAGCTTCTGGTCGGCGCCACCACCATCCTGATCGAGGCGCCAGCGCCGGACGTTGTGCTGCGCCTGATCGAGCAGGAACGCATCACCTCCTTCTTCGCGCCGCCCACGGTGTGGATCAGCCTGCTGCGCCACCCGGATTTCGCCACGCGTGATTTGACCACACTGGAAAAAGTGTATTACGGCGCCTCCATCATGCCCGTCCCCATCCAGCGGGAACTTCGTGCTCGCCTGCCGCGTGCCCGCCCGTTCAACGCCTATGGACAGACCGAAATCGCCCCCGTCGCCACCGTCCTGCGCCCGGAGGAGCATGACGCACGCCCCGCGTCCTGCGGCCGCCCGGTGCTGAACGTGGAAACCCGCGTCGTCGATCCCGACATGGAGGATTGCCCGCCCGGCACGCATGGGGAAATCGTGCACCGGTCGCCTCAATTATTGACCGGGTATTGGAACAAGCCGGAGGAAACCGCCGAGGCATTTGCCGGCGGCTGGTTCCATTCCGGCGATGTCGGATATTTCGATGACGAAGGTTATCTGTTCATCGTCGACCGCATCCGTGACGTGATCAACACTGGCGGCGTCCTGGTGGCGAGCCGGGAGGTCGAGGAAGTGCTGTTCACCCATCCAGCGGTTTCCGAGGTCGCGGTGGTCGGCCTGCCCGACGACAAATGGATCGAGGCGGTGACCGCCTTCGTCGTGCCGCGGGACGGCCAGACGGTAGACGAGAGCACGCTGGTCGCCCTGGCCCGCGCGCATTTGGCCCCGTTCAAGCTGCCGAAGAAGGTGATATTCGTCGACAGCCTGCCGAAAAACACCGCCGGGAAACTGCTGAAGCGGGAATTGCGGCGCCAGCATTCGTGATGGCCGACATTGCCCGATGATCGGGGCGGCCCTACACATTCCCCCCATCCCAGACGATAGAGGCCAGAGCGCGCATGGACCTGAAAGATCATATCCGCGGCATTCCGGATTTTCCGAAGCCTGGCATCCTGTTCTATGACATTTCGACCCTGTTGCGCGATGCGGACGCCTGGCAGGTGGCGATGGGCCGCATGGCGCGCGCGGTGCGGGTGCACCAGCCCGACCTGCTGGCCGGGATCGAAAGCCGCGGCTTCCTGATCGCGGCCCCCTTGGCGGTGAAACTCGGGTGCGGTTTCGTGATGATCCGCAAGCGGGGCAAGTTGCCTGGCCGGACGATCGGGCTGAACTACGCCCTGGAATATGGAGAAGACCGGGTCGAAGTGCAGGAAGATGCGGTCAAACCCGGACAGCGGGTTGTCGTGGTCGACGACCTGTTGGCAACCGGCGGCACCATGGCCGCGGGGATCGCGTTGCTCCGCCAGGTGGGGGCGGTCGTTCCGGCCGTCGCGGCGCTGATTGAGCTGAGTTTCCTGAATGGGCGCAGCCGGTTGGACGTGCCCTGCGACGCGCTGGTCACCTACGACTCGTAGATTGCACCATCAAACGACTCGGACGGCGCGCTGGCGTATCAGGGCCTACCCGATCAGGGTCTGACGACCACGCTGACGGGAATGTCCTCTGGGATCGGCGAGGCCAGGCGCACCCGGAATTGGTCGTTGCCGCTGAAGCCAGGCGCGGGCTGGTAGGCCAGCCGCAGCCGCCCGTCGGTCGCGCCGAGCACGACCTGACCATGGGCAGGCGGGTGGA
The DNA here is from genome assembly GCA_945871455.1 of Asaia bogorensis. Taxonomy (GTDB): domain Bacteria; phylum Pseudomonadota; class Alphaproteobacteria; order Acetobacterales; family Acetobacteraceae; genus Rhodopila. The sequence continues at coordinate 172 of CAMBXJ010000457.1, read as the reverse complement.
GCATGGTCATCTCGGGGGTCAGAAGCGCACCGTTGAAGTTGAACTGGTGGCCGATCGAGCACCAGCCGCCATCATTGCGCATCAGAATGCTGCCCTCGGCGGGGATGAATTGCCAGCCTCTCAGCGTGTCGCCTGGATATCGCACATGCCCAAAGAACGGGAGAGCGCTCTG
>CAMBXJ010000456.1 GCA_945871455.1 Asaia bogorensis | reverse complement strand
GCGGCCTGGCCCCAAGGGTTATGGGCCGGGCTATAGGCCGGGTTGTGGGCTGCCGCCCCACCCCAGGGGTCGCCCGCGTCGGTGTGCACCGGTCGCGGGCTGATGTCGGCCGCGGCATGGGCTCGGCCGTTGAGATGTTCGTAAGCCGATTCACGATCAAGCGGCGTGTCGTAGCGCCCGGCGAGGGGAGAACGCTTAAGAAGGTCGGCGCGTTCTTCCGGCGTAACGGGGCCGATGCGGCCGCTGGGAGGGGCGACCTTGGCTCGTTGGACGATACCGGGGATGCCCTTTGCTTCCAGCAACGACACCAGCGCCTCCCCCACTTCCAGTTCCGTAATGGCTCGGCTGACATTGACGCGCGGGTTGGGGCGGAATGTCTCGGCGGCGGCGCGGACCGCCTTCTGGTCGGCGGGGGTGAAAGCGCGAAGCGCATGTTGCACGCGGTTGCCAAGCTGGGCGAGGACGGTCTGCGGAAGATCAAGCGGGTTCTGGGTGACGAAATAAACGCCGACACCTTTGGACCGGATGAGCCGGACGACCTGTTCGACCTTTTCGACAAGGGCTTTCGGCGAATCTCGGAACAGCAGATGGGCTTCATCGAAGAAGAAGACGAGCTTGGGTTTCTCCAGGTCGCCGACCTCGGGCAGCTCCTCGAACAGTTCGGACAGAAGCCAGAGCAGGAAGGTGGCGTAAAGGCGGGGCGAATGGATCAGCTTGTCGGCGGCGAGGATGTTGATGGCGCCGCGGCCGTCGGGCGTGAGGAGCATGAGGTCGGAGAGTTCGAGGGCAGGCTCGCCGAAAAACGCCTCGCCGCCCTGTTGGTCGAGCATCAGCAACTTTCGCTGGATGGTGCCGACGGTGGCCTTGGAGATGTTGCCATACTCAATGCCGAGTTCGGAGGCGCGTTCGGCGACATGGGCGAGGACGGCGCGGAGGTCCTTGAAATCGAGCAGCAGAAGACCGTCGTCGTCGGCCAGGGCGAAGGCGATGTTGAGCACACCTTCCTGCGCCTCTGTCAGGTCGAGCATCCGGGCGAGCAGCAATGGCCCCATTTCGGCGACGGTGGCGCGGATCGGATGGCCCTGAACGCCGAACACATCCCAGAAGACGGCCGGGGCACCGCGATAGGTGTAGTTCTGGATGCCAAGGCTGGCGGCGCGGGCTTCGAGCTTGGGGTTGGGCTTGCCGGGCATGGCCACGCCCGAGAGGTCGCCCTTGATGTCGGCGCAGAAGACCGGAACCCCGGCGGCCGAGAAGGCCTCGGCCATGACCTGGAGGGTGACGGTCTTGCCGGTGCCAGTGGCCCCCGCGATGAGACCATGGCGGTTGGCGGTGGGCAGATGGAGCAGGCAGGGTTCGTCGCCCTGGGCGATGAGAATGTCGGTCATGTCGGGTCCCTCCGTGGGCACCGGAATGGGGCATTCCGGGGCGGTTGGCGAGAGGGGACGCGGTTCGATTTGTCGTCTGCACGGTCCGACGGCGCCCAGGACCTGTTGCTTTTACAGTGGGGCATGCTGCCCCGTGGCGTTCACGGTGACCCGTCGCGGCAGACCCATACTGCCGCGACGGGCTCGCGGAAGGCGCTCTGCTCGCGGTTCCGTGGCGTCTTGTGGTCGTCGATCGACCCGAGTCCCGCGTCCACGGGACGTTTTAAGCCCGCGTCCACGGGACGTTTTAAGCCCACGTCCACGGGACGTTTTAAGGCCACGCCCATGGGACGTTTTAAGGCCACGCCCATGGGATGTTTTAAGGCCACGCCCATGGGACGTTGTCAGGCCACGTCCATGGGACGTTTTAAGGCCACGTCCATGGGACGTTGTCAGGCCACGTCCACCGGACGTTGTCAGGCCACGTCCACCGGACGTTGTCAGCCCACGTCCACCGGACGTTCGGTCTTGACGCTGACGCTGCGCAGAGACATCACGAGTTCGCCCTCCTGATCGCGAAACTCTGTGATGCGGTCGGAAAACATCAACTTGCCGTCGCGCTTGCTCTCACGCTCCCACGTCCGGCCTGGCCTGGTCTCGGCGATCAGCACTTCGCCGGGACGGATCGGGCGAAAATACTCGAAATGTTGTTCGGCGTTCAGTCCACCGGCCGACGGGGCCTTGCCTTCGATGCCGCTCGGGGTTTTTCCGGAACCAAACCATTTCTCGCCGGGCCTGGGACGCGACCCTTCCGGATTGAATTGCGCGACGGCCGCGCCGAAGGTCGGTGGCGCGATGATGCCGCCAACTTCCGTGCCTTTCGCCTTTTCCGCGTCATGATAGACCGGATTTTCATCGCCGATGGAACGCGCGAACATCAGGATGTGCGTTGCCTCGATGGGGAACGTGATTGTCGCCAAGGTCGGTCCTCCTTATTCAGATCGATGTTTGATGGACATCGGATCGGAGCTTATCGAGGAAATCGAACCGTCACCATCGATCGCCCCATTGAAGCCAGAACGATCGCACCGCAATCGCGTTGGAGCAAGCTGGCAGGCCTGGTCCCTGAAACATCGAGCCGACCGATCGGCTGGACCCGATCCTGACCGGCAGCGTCGGCCAGCCGCCGCCTATCCCGCGTTGACGTGCCCGGCGTTATCGGGTTGCGTTCCGATCACCGGAACGGGAGGAACCACCATGGCCGCTTACCTGCGACTGCGTCAGATCTGTCTGGTCGCGTCCGATATCAACAAGGCCGAGGCCGATATCGGCGCCGTGCTGGGCGTGCCGGTCTGCTACCGCGACCCCAACGTCGCGCCGTTCGGGCTGGAAAACCTGCTGTTCCCCCTCGGCCCCGATATCCTGGAAGTCGTGGTCCCGACGCGCGACGACACCGCCGCCGGCCGCTTCCTGGAACGATCCGGTGGGCGCGGCGGCTACATGGTGATCATGGACTGCGACGACGTCCCCACCCGACGCGCCCAGGCCGAGGCGGCGGGCGTTCGCGTCATCCACACCAGCGACTCCCCCGATTACGCCGGAGTCCAGCTCCACCCGCGCGACTGCCGGGGGGCGATGCTGGATTTCAATTGCACCGAGGGCGGGGCGGCGCTGGACGGCCCCTATCACCCCGCCGGCGACGACTGGCCATCCATCGTGAAGGTCGACGCGCTGCCCAGGCTGGAATCCATCACGGTCGAGACCCCAGATCCCGACGACCTGGCCGCGCATTGGGGCCGGATCATGGACCTGCCGGTCCTGCCGGGGCCGGAGCTGCGCCCGACCCGCGGCCGGATCGTGTTCTCCCGCTGCGACAGCGGGGAGCGGTTGATCGGCCTGACCCTGGCGGTGGCCGACCCTGCCGGGGTTTTGGCCACGGCAGAGGCTCGGGGGTTGGAGCACGGGCCGGACTGGGTGTGGCTGTGCGGCGTGCGGGTGGGGCTGGTCGCCGCCTGACGCTACTGCGCGGTCATGCCGCCATCGATCACCAGCTCGGACCCGGTCATCCAGGATGACTCGTCGGAGGCCAGGAACAGCACGCCGTTGGCGATGTCCATCGCGGTGCCGAGCCGGCCCATCGGGGTGCGCTTGATGAGCTGGTCTCGGACGGCGGGGTCGTGGAAGCGGCCGGAGGTCAGGGGCGTGTCGGCATAGCCCGGGTGGACCGAGTTGATGCGGATATTCTCCTTCGC
>CAMBXJ010000455.1 GCA_945871455.1 Asaia bogorensis | reverse complement strand
CTGTTCCGGGCCGCGGCGGCCGGGCCGCTCGCCGGTATCCTGGGCTATGAGGAGCGGCCGCTGGTGTCGGCCGATTACTGCAACGACACCCGCAGTGCGATCGTCGATGCCGCCAGCACCTTGGTAACGGACGGAACCCTGGCAAAAATCTACGCCTGGTATGACAATGAGGTCGGATATGCCTGCCGCATGGTCGATCTGGCCAGCATCGTGATGGCCCGGATCGGGACAGAGAGAGGACTCTGATGGCCTCCATCCGCCATTACCTGATCGTTACCGCCAGCTACTGGGGCTTTACGCTGACGGACGGCGCGCTGCGCATGCTGGTGCTGCTGCATTTCTACAGCCTCGGCTACACCCCGTTCACCCTGGCGTCGCTGTTCCTGCTGTATGAGACAGCGGGGATTTTCGCGAATCTGGGTGGCGGCTGGTTGGCGACCCGGTTCGGCATTCCGCGCATGCTGGCCACCGGATTGGCATTGCAGATCGGCGGGTTGCTGATGCTGTCGGCGCTGGACCCGGCCTGGAGCGCGGCGGCCTCGGTCGCCTGGGTCGTGGCGGCGCAGGGCGTGTCCGGGGTGGCGAAGGACCTGACCAAAACCGCCTCCAAATCCGCGATCAAGGCAACGTCGGAGGGTGGGTCGGGCCAGTTGTTCCGCTGGGTCGCCTGGTTCACCGGGTCCAAGAACGCGATGAAGGGCGTCGGTTTCTTCCTGGGGGGCGTGCTGCTGCAAGCCGCCGGCTTCAAGGGCGCGTTGTGGCTGATGGCGGGATTGCTGGGCGTGGTCCTGGTCTCTGGCCTGTTGAGCCTGCCGCACCAACTGGGCAAGGCGAAGGCGTCGAAGTCCTTCGCGGAACTGTTCGCCAAGTCCCCGGCCGTGAACCTGATGGCGGGGGCAAGGGTCTTCCTGTTCGGGTCCCGCGATGTGTGGTTCGTGGTCGGGCTGCCGGTGTTTCTGTATGCCAACGGCTGGTCGTTCACCCAGGTCGCGGGATTCCTGGCCGCCTGGACCATTGGATACGGCGCGGTGCAGGCGTTCGCTCCATCGGTGATCCGGCGCAGCCCGGACGGATTGTCGCGGGAAGTGCCGGAAGCGCGCATCTGGGGTGCGGTGTTGACCGCGATCCCGGTGGCGCTGGCGATCGCCGTGGTCGCCGCCCCGGTCCGACCCGATCTGATCGTGGTGGTGGGGTTGACGGTGTTCGGCTTCGCTTTCGCGGTGATTTCGTCCCTGCACTCCTATCTGATCCTGGCCTATGCCGGATCGAAGAAGGCGGCGGAGGATGTCGGCTTCTACTATGCCGCCAACGCGGCGGGCCGCCTGACGGGGATCGTGTTGTCTGGCCTGCTGGCCGAATTCGGCGGTCTCGCGGCGTGTCTGTGGGGATCGGCCGCGATGCTGGCGATCTGCCAGGTCGTCGTGCTGTTGCTGCCGAGCAGTGCCGATCGGCGCCAGCCCAGCGCTGCCGTCGCGCCGGGCGAATAACACTGACCGACACAATCTGCTGAGCGATGCTCCGCATCCGACGGCGCGGTCCGGTGGATTGGCGCCACTACCCCTGGCGCATCCCTCGCCGCAGCGCCGCCGGCATCAAGACCAACGTCGCCGCGATGTTGATCACGGACACCCCGACCAGCACCGCGATCATCAGATCGACCCCGAGGTGCTGGATCATCAGATCGCCCAGCGACGGCGAGATCGCCTGCGATACCAGCACCGGCAGCGCGATCCAGCCCATCAGCACGGCGTAGCCCTCTCGCCCGAACATCGCCAGCGGCACCGTCCCGCGCGCGATCGAGCGCAGCCCGTTGCCTCCCCCATACAGGAGCACGCCAAGAGCGATCAGCGCCGGATCGCCGAGCAGGGTCGCGAGGCCGATGGCGACGGCGACGGAGGAGACGAGCAGGCTCCAGATCGGGTGGAATTTGCGCCCGAACGCGGCCTCCAGAATGCGGGAGCCGACCTGGGCGGGACCCAGCAGCATCCCGAGACCGACCGCCGTGGCGAGCGGCACGCCGCGAATCTGCAACACCGCGATCAGATGCACCGCCAGCACGGTCATGACCACCGATGACAGGGTGAAACACAAGGCCAGGGTCAGGAACATCAACCGGTTCTCCCGCCGCACCGAGCGTGACACCGGGGTTTTCGGCGCACTGACGGACGCCTCCGGGACATAGGGGGCTTCCGCCGGCATGCCGAACCAGTAGAGCGGCAGGACAATCAGCAAGTGGATCGCGACATAGACCAGGCTGGTGGTCCGCCAGCCATAGGCGTCCACGAGGAAGGCGCTCAGCGGCCAGCAGACGGTGCTGGCCAGGCCACCCCACAGGGTGACATGGGTGATCGCCGCCCGCGCCTGATCGCCATACAGACGCGTCAGGGCGGAGAACGCCGGGTCGTACAACCCGGCCCCCATCCCGACCCCGATCACCAGCCAGGCCGCCACGAACACGATCAGGTTCGGCGCCAGGCCCTGCATCGCCAGGCCCGCGGCCAGCAGGATCGCGCTGATTGCCAGCACCGGTCGGCCGCCATGGCGTTCCACCAGATGGCCGACGCGGGGCGACACCAGGCCGGACACCAGCAGGCCGATGGACAAGGCGCCGACGACCCAGGCGATCGGCCAGCCGGTCTCCTCCGCGATCGGTTTGGCCAGGACGGCCGGCAGATAATAGGACGACCCCCAGGCCAGGATCTGACCGATCCCCACCACCGAAGTCACGACCGCGCGCGGACGGTCGGTCATGCCATCGCGTCCTGTCCTCCGGCGTGCGAACAGGGCGCATCACCGTCTCGGGCACAGCAATTCTCGGTCAGAAAACCGACCAGAGCGTTCATTCGGGCAAAATCGGCGGCATAGATCAACTGTCGCCCGACCCGGCGCTGGGCGATCAGGCCGGCGCGCTGCAAGTGCTGCAAATGGAAGGTCAGCGACGAAGGCGGGATGGTCAGGCGTTCGGCGATCGCGCCGGCGGGCAGGCCGGACGGGCCGTGTTCGACTAGCATTCGGTAGATCGCCAGGCGATGGTCATGGGCGAGCGCGCCGAGGGCTTCGACGGCCAGGCTGGGGTCCATCAGCGGGGGCATTGCCTGATGCGGCGTTGGGGATCGCGATCAGGGGCTCTGCCCCTGGACCCCGCCAAGGGCGACGGCCCTTGGAACCGGGCTGTTGTTGCCTTTAGGGATACGGCAATGCCGCCACAACGGAAACAAAACATAGCACACATGCCGGAAACGGCCATCGTCCGACGTCCCATGTCCTGTCCAGCCCCCAAAGCGACGTCGCGCCAATACCGTCCGCGCGCGGTTGACCGGGCTTCTATCCACGCCTAGCCTCTCAGTCAACGATAATTCGAGTAATATCGTAAAACTGCACGGGCGCCAGGATGACCACCCAAGACGCAACATTGCCGCCACGGGCGCGCCGCTTCATCTGGTCCATCGTCGCCGCCCAAATCCTGGTGCAAATTGGCGGCTTCACCCTGCCCGCCCTGCTTCCCACCTATATCGACCGCTGGGACCTGACGAAGACAGAGGCCGGCTGGCTGATCGGCATCTTCTTCGCGGCCTATGTCGCCGCCGTGCCGGTCCTGGTGTCGCTGACCGATCGCGTGCCGAC
>CAMBXJ010000454.1 GCA_945871455.1 Asaia bogorensis | reverse complement strand
GGCCTGGAAGCCCAATCCCTTGGCCTGGACTGGCTGCAAACCGCGGCCCGCCATCCCGCGGTCTGCGCGTTCGCTCTGGTCGGCACGGCACTGCTGTCGGTGTCCAGGGTTCCGGTATGGAGCTTCAAGAACTTCAAAGTCCCATCCGCCTACGTCCTCCCCCTTCTGCTCGGCACCGGGCTGTTCGTCGCGCTGCTGGTCGCGGACCCATGGGCGGCCCTGGCGGCCGGGGGCCTGATCTATCTCGGGATGCTGCCGTTCAGCGTGCGCAGCTTCCATCGCCTCCGCCGCGAGGCAGAGGCGATGCACGAGGTGGAAACCATCCCATCCGCCGTGCCGTAAGGCTAGCTATCCATTGACCTGACGTGCCAGATCGGCCCAGCGGTCCAGCGCCGGCAGCAGCACGTCGGCCTGTGCCGATTCCAGGCTGACCACGACCCGGGACACCCCAATATCGCGATAATGCTTCAGCTTGTCGGCGTCCGCCGGCACCCCGAACATCGTCACGGGAATGGAGGCGGGATCACGCCCGGCATCGCGCGCCATCTGCTGGAACTGAGGCAGGAAGGCGCTGACATCGCCATATTGCGGCCGCGAACCATGCGGGACCCAGCCGTCTCCATAGGCGATGGCCCGACGGGCGCCGTACGGAAAGGCGCCACCGACGATGACCGGCGGATAGGGGGATTGGACGGGCTTCGGCCAGGCGCGCATGGGCGGGAAATCGACCAGATCGCCGTGATATTCCGCGATTTCCTGGGTCCAAATGGCCTTCATTGCCTCCACCCGTTCCCGCACCAGCTTCCAGCGTCCCTTGAAGTCGGTGGTGCCATGGTCCGCCATCTCCTCGGCGTTCCAGCCGCCGCCGATGCCGAACAGAAATCGCCCCTTGGACACCTGGTCGATCGAGGCCACCAGCTTCGCCGTTTGGATCACGTCCCGCTGTACCACCAACGCCACGCCCGTCCCCAGCAGCAGGGTCTTGGTCACCGCCGCCGCCGCGGCCAGGGACACGAACGGGTCCATGCACTCGGCATATTTCCGCGGCAATTCGCCACCCTGCGGGAACCCGGACTGGCGCGATACCGGGATATGCGAATGCTCCGGCGCCCAGAGCGATTCGAAACCCCGCTCCTCCACGGCGCGGGCGAGGTCGGTCGCGTCCATCGCGTAATCGGTGAAGAACATGGCGGCGCCAAATTTCATGGTCGAATCCCCGTATTGATCGGACTTCTGTAGAACATGATCACACCGAGGGGAACCGTATCGGCCTATGAACCATGCTCGGGGTACGGCGCGGCCGAGCGGCGGGGGGCCGACCGGGCGGTCGGCTTCGCGCGGTCGGGTTTCGCATCATGTAGTCCAGGCATTGAGAAAGCCGCCTCACCCGCACACATTGGCGCAAGGACGGAGCTTGACCGATGATGCTGACTCGCCGACGCATGATGACCGCATCGGCTGCTACGGGCTTACCCGCGCCCTTCATCCGTCCGGCCAACGCGGCGACGCGCCGGGTGACCTTGGCCGCACCTGGTGGATTGTTTCAGCAGTATTTTGAGACTCATATCTCCAGCCTGTTCCGACGGCTGCATCCCAACCTCGACATCAACTATGTCCCGGTCACCAGCCCGACCCAGGCCCTGGCGATGCTGCGCACCCATCGGGTGATACCGCAACTGGACGTGGCGATGCTCGACATCCCGACGTCCCAGCTTGCGGCGGAGGAAAAATTGGTGGAACCGCTGCTGCGCCAGTCCGTGCCGGTTCTGGCCGATCTCGCGCCAACGGCGTTTGTCGAAGGGCTTGCCGCACCGATCACCATGCAGGACAGTCTTGTGCTGCTGTATGCGCCGGATCGCGTGAAGCCGCCGCCGACCGGATGGAAGACGTTGTGGGATGGGGCGGCGGACCGACGGATTGCGATTCCCTCTCCGCCCAACCCGGTCGGTATCGCATTCGTGCTGGTCGCCAACCGCATGTTCGGCGGCACCGATCCGCTCCGTTCGCTTGCCAGCGGGATCAATGCGATCGCCCAAATCGCGCCGCGTGTTTCCACGTGGGACCCAAGGCCGACCGCCTACGACTCCATCATCGACGGGCAGGCGGCCTTGTCAGTTGGCTGGAACGCCTGGGGGCGCATGTTCTCCCACCGCTTTCAGGGCCGGGTGACCGTGGCGCTGCCCGAGGAAGGCTCGGTGTTCAGTCCGCATATCTGCAATTTGGTCAGGAATGCGAGCCAGGCCGACGCCGCTACCGCCTTCATCGCTTTCATGCTGGGCGTGGAGGGGCAGAAAGCCCTCGCGGAACTGATGTTCCTGACGCCGGTCAATGCCAATGTCCGCCTTACCCCGGCCGGGCAGGCGGGCATCGTTTCCACACCGGCCCAGCTTGCCCGCATGATGCAGGTGGATTGGGGAGCGATCGCCGGAATCCGTGATTCAATCACCGATCAGTGGCGCCAGAGGATCATGCGCGTGGGGTTGGCGCGCTAGATCGGTATCACAGGTCCCACGGATTGATCAGATCCAACCCCATATCCGCGAAATCCGCGACATTGCGCGTCACCAGAACCTTGTTGTTCACCCGGGCCGTGGCGGCAATCAACGCATCCGCCATGGGGCGGGATCGCTGTGCCATCAACCGCCCCCAGTTGGTCGCGACGGCATCGTCGATCGGCAACAGGCGTGCCGCATAGCGCAGCCGCAACTCATCCAGCCAGCGATTCAGCACGGCCGCGGCCGCGGGATCGGTCCGAGCCTTCATGGCGATGCCCTTCATGATCTCCCCGATTGTGATCACACTCAGGAAAATCGCGTTGGGATTGGCCGCACGCAGCCAATTTACCGCCTGGGGCGTTCGCCTGCGCGCTTCCGAGAGCACGCAGGTGTCGATCAGATACATCAGAAATCGACGTCGCGGCCGGTATCGCGGGAGCGGTCGTTGATCGTGTCCACGACATCGTCGGGCCAAGGGGGCGATGACGTTGGGTCCGACAACAGAAACTCGGTGAACGGCATCTCCGGTGTTTTCAGCGCGTCATAATCCCGGGCGGAAAGAACCACCACCGCCCGCTGGCCATGTACGGTCACGGTCTGCGGCCCGTCATCGCGTGCGCGCTTGACCACTTCGCTGAAGCGGTTCTTGGCTTCCTGCAATTGCCAATCGACGAGCACGGCGCCCTCCTCAATCTGTCCAGACAGTCCAGATTTAGGAGTTCACCTGCCCCACGTCAATTACCTTTTTCCAGATCCCGCGCCACCTCCGGCTGGTGCATCAGCCGATCGATCGACATGGCATATTCGATGGCAATGTCCGGCTGGAAATGCAGTTCCGGCGTGTAGCGCAGCCGCACCGCATGCGCGACCTGGCCCCGCAGATAGGCCGCGGCGCGCTGCATCGCTGGGATCAGCAGCCCAACATCGGACCGCCCGAGCCGCGACACGAACACCGTCGCGTGCTTCAGGTCGGGGCTGATCCGTACCTCGTTCACCGTGATCTCGGCCGTTGCCAGTTCGGGGTCGCGGAATTCGCGCCGCGTGAACACCCCGCTCAGGACGTGGCGGATTTCCTCCGCCACGCGCAATTGCCGCTGGGACGGTCCGGCGTCTCGCTTCTTCAACCCGGAACCATC
>CAMBXJ010000453.1 GCA_945871455.1 Asaia bogorensis | reverse complement strand
AACCGCCCAGGCCGCCACCCGCGCCTGTCGAGGCCGATGACCGCACCGTCTCCTCGGTCCGCCAGGAGGAGGATGCCGCCGAAGCGTCGTTGCGGCCCCAGACCCTGGCGGATTTCACCGGTCAGAAAGCTTCCCGGGAGAATTTGGCGATCTTCATCCAGGCGGCCCGGGATCGCGGGGAATCCCTGGACCATGTCCTGTTGCACGGCCCGCCCGGGCTGGGCAAGACGACCTTGGCGCAGATCGTCGCCCGCGAACTGGGCGTTGGGTTCCGGGCGACCTCCGGCCCGGTGATCGCCCGCGCCGGCGACCTCGCCGCAATCCTGACAAATCTTCAACCTCGGGATGTCTTGTTTATCGATGAAATCCACCGACTCCAGCCCGCGATCGAGGAGGTGTTGTACCCGGCGATGGAGGACTTCCAGCTTGACCTCATCATCGGGGAGGGACCGGCGGCGCGCAGTGTGCGCATCGATCTGCCGCCGTTCACCCTGGTCGGCGCCACCACCCGCGCCGGCCTGCTGGCCACGCCATTGCGCGATCGCTTCGGCATTCCCCTGCGGCTGATCTTCTACACGCCCGAGGAACTGCGTCTGATCGTCACCCGCGGCGCGCGGCTGCTGGGCCTGGCGCTGACCCCGGAAGGCGCGGATGAGATCGCGCGCCGGTCCCGCGGCACCCCCCGTATCGCCGGGCGGCTACTGCGCCGGGTGCGCGACTTCGCCGCGGTCGCCGGCGACAACCCTGTGGATCGCGTCATCGCCGATGCCGCACTGACCCGGCTGGAGGTCGATCGCCTGGGGCTGGACGCGATGGACCGTCGCTATCTCCGCCGTATCGCCGAACACCATGGCGGCGGCCCGGTCGGCGTGGAGACCCTCGCCGCCGCCCTGGCTGAGGCCCGCGACACCCTGGAAGACGTGGTTGAGCCGTTCCTGATCCAGGAAGGCCTGATCCTGCGTACCAGCCGGGGCCGCATGCTGGGCGAACCTGGCTGGCGGCATGTGGACATGAAGCCGCCCAAGGGTTTCGGCACGGCAATTGGCGGGTCCCCCCAACTCGATCTGCTGCGGGAGGATGAGTGAACGGTAATCTTCCTGTCATCCCGGCGGACGGACGGCACCTGTATGCCTTGCGGGTCTATTACGAGGACACCGATGCGGGTGGAGTCGTTTACCACGCCGGCTATCTGCGTTTCGCGGAACGGGCCCGCACCGAGGCCCTGCGTGCGATGGGCATCCCGCATGCCGAAATGACGGAGCGATTTGGCTTGATGTTCGTGGTGCGGCGGGTGGAAGTCGATTACCTGCGTGCGGGAAGGCTAGACGATTCGCTGGTTGTGGAGACGACGGCGTTGGACGTTGGCGGCGCCTCGGTTGTCTTGCGACAGGACGTGCGGCGCCAGGATATGGCCGGGGCGGACGGGCTTTGCGCCTCGCTGAAGGTCAGGTTGGCGTGCGTCCGACTGGCGGGGGATCGACCGGCGGGTACCGAACGGGTGGGATCCACCGTAAGCGCCGCGGACCGTGGGGGAAACAAACCTGGACGAATCCCGCCGCGATGGCGGACAGCGTTGGCCGCCATGCGGGATGCCGGCCGAACGGACAGGGTTGCAGAGGGGAATGGATAGTGGATCGGGCAGTGGACGCGGTAAATCTGGCATCGGCGGGCAACCATCTGTCGCTTTGGAGCCTGTTCCTGGAAGCCGACATCGTCGTGAAGCTCGTGATGCTTGGCCTGCTGGGCGCCAGCATCTGGGTCTGGGCCGTCGTGTTCGAGAAATGGAGCAGCCTGCGCCGGGTCAACAAGGCGGCCGACCAGTTCGAAGATCGGTTCTGGTCCGGCGGTAGCCTGGACGACCTGTTCGACAAGGAAGGCGGCAGCCCGTCGCACCCAATGGCATCCGTGTTCGCGGCGGCGATGGGCGAATGGCGCCGGTCACTGCGCGTGGCCGGGGCCGACATCACCCATACCAGCGTGCGCGATCGCGTCGATCGCGCCATCGCGGTGACCGTGCAGCGGGAAATGGACCGGATGGAGCGCTGGATGGTGTTCCTGGCCTCGGTCGGCGCCGTGGCCCCGTTCATCGGGCTGTTCGGCACGGTCTGGGGCATCATGCGCAGCTTCTCCGCGATTGCCGCGATGCACACCACCAACCTGGCCGTCGTCGCGCCCGGCATCGCGGAGGCATTGTTCGCCACCGCGATCGGCCTGGTCGCGGCGATCCCGGCGGTGCTCGCGTACAACCAGATCAGCAACTCGCTCTCCCGCTTCGCCTCCCGCCTGGAAGGCTTCGGCAGTGAGTTCAGCGCCATTCTGTCGCGCCAAAGCGAAGAGCGGGCCTGATGGATCGGGCATCTGGAAGCGGTGCGATGGCATCACGCGCGGGGCGGAGGTAGGCCGCCATGGCAATGTCCATGAACGCGCGGTCCGGTCGCGGCCGCTACCGGCCGTTGGCGGAAATCAACGTCACGCCGCTGGTCGACGTGATGCTGGTGCTGTTGATCATCTTCATGGTCACCGCGCCCCTGATGACATCGGGCGTTACCGTCGATCTGCCCAAGACCAACGCCACGCCGCTGAACAACGACAGCGAGCCGCTGACGGTATCCATCAACGCCCAGGGCAAGGTCTTCCTGCAGGACCAGGAAACTGACCTTAAGGATGTCGTCGGAAAATTGCAGGCGATTTCCAAGAACAACCCGGAGCGGCGCATCTTCGTGCGAGGGGACAAAGACCTCGCCTATGGCCGCATCATGGAGGTGATGGGCACGATCACCCAGGGCGGTTTCACCAAGGTTGCGCTCCTGGCCGAACAATCTACCAGGCCACCCGCCGCCAAACCCGCGCCCGCGCGGCCGAATGCTCGGCCAGGCTGAACCGCCCGTGCTGCAACAGGTCCTGCACGGTGACGACAGACCCCCCCTCGGCCGGACGGGTTTGAGCCCGGCGCTCCGCACCGGCGCCGTCGCCTCGGTCGCGGCCCATATTTTCGTCATCGTCGCCGTGTTGCTCGGGATGCCTCGGATCGCGCCGGATGAGGAGAAAATCCCCGAAGAACAGACCGTGGCAATTGTGTTCGACGGTTCGGCCGAGGCGTCGATGCAGGCCCCCACGCCCGCGCAGACCCCGGCCCCGGCGCAGAACAACGCGCCCCCCGCGCCGCGTGTGACCGAGCCGCCAAAGCAGCAACCGATCGAGGCGCCACCCCCGCCACCACCACCGCCTCCCCCGCCACCGACGCCGCCACCGCCCACCCCGACGCCGCCGACCCCGGCTCCGCCCACGCCAGCACCGCCGCCGATCCCCGATCCGACGCCGTTGCCCACACCGCCGCCGCCCGTGGTGCCACCGTCACCGCCGCAACCGGCGCCGCCTCGGCCGGAGCCGCCGCTGCCGATGCCACCGCCTTTGGTGCCGCCGCCGCCGGCGCCGCCCAGCACGACGTCGCAGCCGAACGTGACGAAGAACCCGGCGCCGAACAGCGATTCCGTTGACAACACATTGGAAAGGCTCCGCCAACAAGCGCGGCAGTCCCAACCCCCCACCGCTCGGCCTAACCCCAATTCAGGCGGTCAGCCCAACAGCGGCGGCAATCCGCTGGGCAACGACACCGCCGCCCTGTCGGCCGCCCAACGCGG
>CAMBXJ010000452.1 GCA_945871455.1 Asaia bogorensis | reverse complement strand
GATGCCGACTCCAGATCCCCAACCGCTCGCGCACACCGGCCGGGCTTTATCCGACGGGATTGGGCATTGGCCTCTATCCGGCCCCGGTGCCGGGTTCACGATCAGTCTGGCAGCCGCGTCGTGACTCCGCCGGACCGCGAGCCGGTCGCGCGTTCGGCCAATCCGAACCGGGTCCTGTTCTGGATGTGCGTGCTGGTCGCCATCAACCAGTTGGGGTTCGGCGGCGTCATGCCGGCCCTGCCGCTTTACGCGCAATCCTTCGGTGTCTCGGTGACCGCGATCGGCATGGCGGTCGCGGTCTACGGGCTGGCCCGGTTCGCCGGCGCCATACCCGCGGCGTGGCTGTCCGATACCTATGGCCGACGATCCGCCCTGGCGCTGGGCGGCATCGTCACCGCCGCCGGCAATCTGTGGTGCGCCGAGGCCGTGTCCTACCCGGAGTTCATCCTGGCGCGATTCGTCGCGGGTGCCGGCGCCGGACTGATCGTCACCACCGGGCAGATCGTGCTCGCCGACATCACCACGCCGGCACGCCGAGGCCGCGTGGTCTCGATCTACCAGGGCGTTTTCATCTTCGCGGCCGGAGTGGGCCCCTTCCCCGGCGGTCTGCTGTCCGAAGCCTACGGTCTGAGCGCGCCGTTCCTTGCCTATGCGATTGCGGGACTCGGGGCCGGCGCGGTGGCTGCCGTCGCGGTTGCCGAAACCCGGGACCACGGCCAGGCGGCGACCGGACGGCGCAAGGGACCGGGCGTCCCTCTGGCGGCACAAGTCCGACAACTGGCCCGCCAGACCGGGTATGTGCTGGCTTGCCTGGTCTCCCTGGCGAATGCCGCCGCGCGGACGGGCGGGCTGTTCAGCGTTGTGCCTCTGCTGGGCAGTTTGCGCCTGGGGCTGTCGGTCACGGCCATCGGGTTTGCCTTGGCGGTGGGCACGGTGGTGGGCCTGCTGGCCGCCTACCCCGGCGGCATGCTGGTGGACTATTTCGGGCGCAAGGCGGTCATCGCGCCGGCCACCATTCTGTCCGGTGCGTCCATGCTGCTGTTCTGCTTCGCGCCCACCTATGCCTGGTTCATGGCCGCGAGCGTCGCCTGGGGCGTGGCCAGTTCGATCGGCGGTGGCGCACCATCGGTCTACGCGGCGGACTGCGCGCCACCCGGCCTGAACGCCACGACCATGAGCGTCTTCCGCATGACCGGCGACATCGGATACGTGCTGGGGCCGCTGTTGTTGGGGCTGATCTCCGACGGGTTCGGACCGATCGCCGCATTGGTGACCGCGGCCGCGCTGCTGGTCGTCGCCGGCGCGGCATTCGCGATCTTTGCGCCGGAAACCTATCGCGCACGCTCCCCGTAAGCCACGGAACCTCCCGGCCGGATCAGGCCGGGAGGTTGACGTTCACTCCACACGGATGTTCAACTCCCGGGTCAGCTTGCCGTAGCGGTCGAAGTCCTTGCGCAGGATGGCCGCCAGGTCCTGGGGCGGGCCGGCATGCGGAAACTGGCCGACTTTCAGCAGCAGGGCCGCGATCTCCGGCATTTTGGCGACCTCGCTCATGGCCTGGTTCAGTTTGCGCACGATCGCGTCCGGGGTTCCGACCGGGGCAAAAAGCCCGTTCCAGCCCACGAAATCGGCCTCCGGATAGGTTTCTCCGAATGTCGGCGCGTCCGGATATTCCGGATGACGCGCCCCGGTGACAGCAAGCAGCCTGACCTTGCCGGCCTTGATATGCGGCGCGGCGGTCGGATCGGCGAATACCTGCACCACGCCAGCCAGGAAGTCGTTCAGTGCGTCGCTGCTGCCGCGATAGGGAACGTGCAGGATCGACATCCCCGCGGCGCGGTTAAGCCCTTCCACGACCAGATGCCCGGTCGAGGCGATCCCCGACGACCCGAGGCTCAGCTTGTCCGGGTTGGCCTTTCCGTATGCGACCAGTTCCTTCAGGCTGGTGACCGGCACTGACGGATGCACCGTCAGCATCATCGGATACCAAGTGTAATAACTCACCGGCACCATGTCCTTGAACGAATCGTACGGCAGCGTGCGCACATTGGGCAGGATCGCCAGCGACAGGCCCGGCGTGGCGAAGAACGTGTAGCCGTTGGGCGGCGCCTTCGTACCGGCTTCAACGCCGATCGCACCGGACGCTCCCCCCTTGTGCTCCAACACGAAGGGCTGGCCCAGGATACGCTGAAGCGGCTCGGTGAAGGGGCGCATGCTGTTGTCGATGCCGCCGCCGGGCGCGAAATTGAGGATAATTTTCACCGGCCGTTCGGGCCATTTGTCGGCGGTCTGGGCCGTGGCCATGACGCTGGACATTGCCAACGCGGCGGTCGCCAGCATGGTTTTCAGGACGCGGCCGATGGGCATGGTCTCTCCTTGTGGTTGATTGTCCGGTCGTGGTTGGTTGTTCGGGCATGACGCCGCACCCCGCCGGCTGGGTACCGGCAGGGTGCGGGGGATATAGCCGTTCGCGCCACGGGCTGCCCAGCCTGCCGGAAATCGGTCCTGGTCAGATGCATGTCGTCTGGACCCAGCCTTCCAGGGCGTGCCTGACGCGTGCCACCACCGGGCCCCAATCGCCGTCTCGCGTCTGACGGAACTGGCGAAGAGTCGGGTACCAGGGGCTGTCGTCACGTTCCAACAGCCAGCGCCAGTCGGTGTCGCGCCGGTTCAGCAGCCAGACCGGCCGCCCCAGGGCGCCTGCCAGATGCGCAACGGCGGTGTCCACCGAGATCACCAGGTCGAGCGCGCCGATCAGGGCGGCGGTATCGGCAAAATCGGTCAGTTCCGCCGTCCAGTCATGCCATGTGACGGGTGTGCCGCCGCCGTCGCCGACACCGGGTCCCTTCTGCAGCGACACCAGAACGACTCCTGGCAGATCGCTCAGCGGCGCGAGTTGGGCCAGCGGGATCGAGCGTCTGGCATTCATCGTCGCCGTCGGATCGCCGGCCCAGGCGATACCGATTTTCAACCCCGTCGGCAAATCGTCCAATCGGCGCCGCCATGCGGCCACGCGATCCGGATTCGTCCACAGATAGGGAATATCGGCCGGGATGCTGTCCAGCGTGGTGCCAAAAATCAACGGCAGGCGCATCAGCGGGCAATGCCAATCGAACCGCGGCAGCGGATCGGTGTCGGCCACCACCGTCACGCCGTCCCACCCGCGACCGGCGGTCTCCGCGATCAGGCGCTTGAGGCCCGGATGCACCAGCAGGACAACCCGCGCGCCCTTGGCCAGCACGGCCGGCACGTACCGGATGATCTGTATCGTGTCGCCGTGGCCCTGTTCGGCATGCAGCAGCACGGTCCGGCCGGACGGATCGCTGGCGCCGGTCCACGCCAAATCGGGATTGTGATCGTTGACCGCCCGCGGCGGTTGCAGCCGCCAGCGCCATTCATAGGCGGCAAATCCCTCAGCCAGGTCGCCGGTGACAAGGCGCGCCAGAGCCAAGGTCATGTGTGCCCGAACATGGCGCGGATCGAGCCGAACGGCCTGCTCCCCCGCGGCGATCGCTTCCGCGTAACGGCCGACCCGGCATAGGATCGCCGCCAGATGGTAATGGCATTCGGCGTCGTCCGGCGCGCCATCGCGGGCGGACCGGGCGGCGGTGTCCGCATCCTGCCAGAGTTGCTCGGGCGCTTCGGG
>CAMBXJ010000451.1 GCA_945871455.1 Asaia bogorensis | reverse complement strand
TTTGATGGTTCCCTGAGCGTCGGCCGACTGTGGCGCGACCGCAAAGCCGACGGCGAAGGCCGCCATGGCGCACAGTCTCTGAAACCTCTTCATCGTATTTCCTCATCGTTATGCGTTGGGACAACATATGCGCGATACGCGCGCCCGCCACCAGGGCTTGCGGTGGGTTAGGGTGGCTGATCAAGCGTTGGGTTGGAGCGGCTTCGCGCCGGATAGCAAAGACAGACCGCTTCCATCTCCGGCCGAACGCTCGCTCCGAACATCGCCGCCAGCACATGCTCTGCGTCCTTCGGTGGCTGACGCAGCATATGATCCCGTCGAAGATGCTCGGCTTGCGATTGGCCATGTTGTTGGCGGGTTTGGCGCGCATGGGCCACAACGATGCGCCGGCCGGGATTGGCCGGCGTGACGTTGTGCCCGATGTTGACGTTAGCTGGCGGGGCGCTTCATTTTGCAGGTGGTCGGTTGTGCGATTTCGGCCGCCGTGACGGTTGTGCCGATACGCCAGCCGAGCCCGGTTTTTTCGGAATCGTATTTCATGCCGGTGGTGAATGTTCCCAGGTAGTAGGGCATCAGGATTTGATGGTCGTCGGCACGCATCGTCACCGGTTGACCGGTCGCGTCAATCCAACTCATGCCTTCCATGGCAAGCGCGATTTTCAGCGGATCCGTCGAACCGGCCTTGTTGATGGCGCCCACGATCAACTCGATCGCCAGGCGGCGATCGCCGAAAACGAAGTCGAAATCATGCTTCGCGCGGAAGGATTGCACCCAGGCATCAAGGGCCTGGTTGTTCAACTGCAGGCCGATGTTCTCGCTGAAGTTCATCACCGAGTGGACCTTGCCGTTGCCGCCCGGACCGATCGCGGTAGGCCCGCCGGCCAGGTGAGCGTAGTAGCCAAAGACGTCGATCCCAAGGCCAGCATCCATCCCGGCTTTCACCAGCAGGGACAGATCGGGACCCCAATTGCCGGTCAGCAAAGCCTGCGCGCCGGAAACCTTGATCTTCGCGACGTAGGATGAAAAATCCTTGACCTTGCCCAGCGGAACCATTTCGTCACCGACGATGGTGACATCCGGGCGGAGTTTTTCGAGATAGATTCGCAGGTCGCGTTGGACGGCCTGGCCGAACAGGTAGTCCTGGTTGATCATATAGACCTTGGTGATGGTCTTCGGCAGGCCACGCACCATGATCTCGGCCTTCATACCGGCATGGGCATCGGTGCGAAAATGCCAGAAGCTGCATTTTTCGTTGGTCAATTCAGGCGCGACGGCACCGCAATTGACGTAGACGATGCGGCGATCCTTGTTGCGTTCGTTGTTCTTGTTGACGGCATCGACCAGCGCCGCGGCGATATTCGACGGTCCGCAGTTCAGGATGATGGGATACCCGTCATCCACCATCTTTTGCAGGGCCTGCAATGCGTCTGCCGGTTGTGCCTTGTTGTCGATGGGGACCAATTCCAACTTTTTCCCCAAGGCGCCGCCCTTGGCGTTGACCACGTCGATAATCGCCTGGAGCGATTTGATGCCCTGGTCGCCGATTTGGGAAAACGTGCCGGACAGTGCTTCCGTGTAGCCGATCTTGATCGAGCCTTGGGCCGCGGCCGGCGTCGCGAAGCCGGCCCACAGGCCCAACATAGCCGCGATGGGCAATGCCAGGCATTTCCTGATGTTCATGGTTTTCTCCCTGTATGGTTTGCCGAGGCGCTCTTGCGGCATTGTCGCATTGGTCATCGTCCGCATCTGTCCGAGCGCGTCTACCCGGCGATTGTGGGGGTGTGCAACGACTGGATCAAGAAGAACTTCCCGGCCCCTAAAGCCCGCCCAGAATCTGCGCATTATGCTCACCGAGTTTTGGCGAATCTGACGCCGGATGCGGCCGTTGCCGGTCGAAACTGATCGGCAAGCCAGCGATCTTCAGGCCGCTGCCCGGCAGGGTGCGCATCATGTCCATCGCCTGCAACTGATCCGATTCGGCCAGTTCGGCGATGTCGTTCACCGGGGCGCATGGCACGCCGGCCTCCCCGATGATGCCCATCCATTCCTGCCGGGTCTTTTGCGAAAGGACCGGCTGCATGGCATCGACCAGCGCCAGACGGTTGGCGGCGCGCTTGCGCCCGTCGGAGAAGCGGGGATCGTCGCACCATTCCGGATGCGCCATGGCACGGGCGAGCTTGACGAACAGGCGGTCGTTGCCGGCGGCGATGCAGATCGGACGGTCGGCCGTTTCGAAGATCTGATACGGCGCCAGGGTCGCGCTGGCGGCCCCGTGGCGCTGCGGCAGCTTCCCGGTGACGTTGTAGTTGTTCAGCGGTCCCTGTACCCAGGCCACCGCGCTCTCGAACAGGGAGGCGTCCATGACGCAGCCCTTGCCCGTGGTCTCCCGCTGCTTCAGCGCGGCGAGGGCGCCGATCACGCACCACATGCCGGTCGCGGTGTCGTTGATCGCGGGGGCGCAGAAGGTCGGCGGATCCTCCGGCCGGCCGGTCAGGCTGACGACCGCGCCATAGCATTGCAGCAGCGGGTCGAAGCCCGGGGCCAGCCGCAGCGGCCCAGCGTAGCCAAACGCCCAGATCGAGCAGTAGATCAGCCGCGGATTGACCGCCATCATCGCATCCGGCCCGATCCCGAAATCGTCCACGACCCCCGGCCGCAGGTTCTGGATCAGGATGTCGGCATCCGCGACCAACGCCTTCAGTTTGGCCACGTCGCCGGCGGCCTTGATGTCCAGGGTGATGGATCGCTTGCCACGGTTGTTGGTGTGGAAGCTGACCGAATCGTCGCCCGCGAACGGAGGCCCCCAGAGGCGGGCATCGTCCCCGCCATCGGGTTTTTCCACCTTGATCACATCGGCACCCATATCCGCCAGGATCACCCCGGCGAGCGGGCCGGCCAGTGCCTGACCCAGTTCAATGACCTTGACGCCATGCAGCGGTCCAGACATCACGCAGCCTCCAGATTAAGACGAGCGCGGAACACGTCGTCACGCAGGTTGGTTTCCTGCCCGAGCAGGTCGTCAGCCGCCGATGTGCAGAGATACAGGATGGCCGCGGCGGGGTGCGCGACCGGGATCAGGTTCTCGCGCGGGATCTGGCTGACCGGGTTCATCTTGGACGCGCGGATCAGCACCTGCATGTCGGTATCGGTCGTACCCGGCTGGAAGCCGAACACGCGGATGCCCTTGTCGGCCATTTCCAGATGCACGGCGCGGGTCAGCATGTGCAACCCTGCCTTGGCGGAGCAATAGGCGCTCCATCCTTCCAACGGCCGTAGCGCGGCACCGGAGGAAACATTGACTATGGTGCCAGCCCCGGCGGCGGTCATCGGCCCCAGCACGACGCGGATCGCGTTGTAGGCGCCCACGAGGTTGATCTCGATGTTGCGCGCCCAGGTCGCGGGGTCGCTGTCCTCGATCCGGGCGATCGGTTCGATCACCCCGGCGTTGTTGATCAACGCGTCGACCCGGCCGAACCGGCCGATCGTTTCCGCCACCAGTCCCTCGGCCGCGGCGTAGTCGGAAATGTCGCAGGACCGGGCGGTGGCGCGTCCGCCGGCGGCGACCACCGCCTGGGCGACGTCCCCGGCCAATGCGCCATCCCGCGCGGTCAACACCAAGGTCGCCCCAGCTTTGCCCAATGCCAGGGCGGC
>CAMBXJ010000450.1 GCA_945871455.1 Asaia bogorensis | reverse complement strand
GACTCGCATTCCTCGGTCAGCTTTGCGTAAAGATTGGCGTTGACGCCGTGCATGAAGCGGGAGCCGACGACTTCCACCCGCACCTGTTCCAGCGCGTCATAGGCGTCTTTCGCTTCGCGGCGGGCCGGCATGCGCTGGGCATGGACGGCGTCGTCGTGATGGCGCAGGCGCAACGCAATGGCATCGGAAGCACCACGCAGGCGGGCCATTTCAGCCGGCGGCAGGGCCCGGGTGGGCAATGGCAGGCGCGCCCGCTTGCCGGAGACGCCGGACGGCCCAGGCTGAAACGCAACCTGAACATCGGGTTGTTCCGCGATGGCGCGAAGCACGCCGGCCGTGGCGCGTTTGAACTCCTCGGCTCGCGTGTTGTCCTTGTTGGCAGTTCCGCTCATGCGCCGCTCTGGCCTTCCTGGGGTCGTCTGGTCATGGACGGATCGCCCGGGTCACGGGCGATCCGGTCGTCATCAGAACTTGCGGTTGGTGAAACCGCCCGTGGGGATGTCTTCGTTGAAGCAGCGCTGATAGTACTCGGCGACGGTCGAGCGTTCCGCTTCATCGCATTTGTTCATGAAGGTCAGGCGGAAGGCGAAGCCGACATCACCGAAGATGCGGGCATTTTCGGCCCAGGTGATGACGGTGCGAGGGCTCATGACGGTGGAGATGTCCCCGTTGATGAAACCGGCGCGGGTCAGGTCGGCCAGGGCCACCATGCTTTCGACACGCTTCTTGGTCGCGGGTTCCTTGCCGGGATCGATGCCCATCTTGGACATCACGATGCCGGTTTCCATCGCATGAGGCAGATAGTTCAAAGTCGCGACAATGTTCCAGCGGTCCATCTGGCCTTGGTTGATCTGCTGCGTGCCGTGATACAGGCCGGTCGTATCGCCCAGGCCGACGGTGTTGGCCGTGGAGAACAGGCGGAACGACTTGTGCGGCCGGATAACCCGGTTCTGGTCGAGCAGGGTCAGCTTGCCTTCGACTTCCAGCACGCGCTGGATCACAAACATCACGTCCGGGCGGCCGGCATCGTATTCGTCGAACACCAGGGCGCATGCGTGTTGCAGTGCCCAGGGCAGGATGCCTTCGCGGAATTCCGTGATCTGCTTGCCATCTTTCAGGACAATGGCGTCCTTGCCGATCAGGTCGATGCGGCTGATATGGCTGTCCAGGTTCACACGGATACACGGCCAGTTCAGCCGAGCGGCCACCTGTTCGATATGGGTGGACTTACCAGTGCCGTGATAGCCCTGGATCATGACGCGGCGATTATAGGCGAAGCCCGCGCAGATCGCGAGAGTCGTCTCCCGGTCGAATTGGTAGGATGTATCGATGTCCGGGACATGTTCGGTGCGGACGGAGAACGCCGGCACCTCCAGGTCGATATCGAGTCCGAAGGCCTCGCGCGCCGACACCTTGGCGTCTGGCGTATTGATGTCCGAGGTCGGGCGGGATTCGGCGATTGCGGCAACCGTGTTCATAGACCAGCGTGTCCTGTTACATTTCCTGGAAAGTCTACCCCTGGCGCGAACAGACGCAAGGGCTGGGGTTATCCGGCCGCCGCCAAATGTGGGTCCGCGACCAGGCGTGTGCGCAAAGCGGCATAGGCGAGGTTAATGGTCTTCAGGCGTTCCTCCGCGTCCCGGCTACCACCGTTTGCGTCTGGGTGATGGCGTTTCGCCAGTTCCTTATAGCGTGTCTTAACCGCCTCCAGGGTGGTTGGCCATGCCAGCCCGAGGGTCGCCAGCGGTTCTCTCAGGTCGGAGGGAACCTGTCCTGTCGGGCGTTGGCGCGCCCGGTCCACTTTCGCCGTGGCCAAAATTCGCAAAGGGTCGCGTAGCACCTCATCGTCCCAAACGCCAGGGCCGATCCGGCCGAGCGGCCAGGATGGGCGCTGCCAGGAGGTGTCGGCGCGGAGTTGGGCCTCGACTTCGGAGGGGGACATGCCTTTGTAGTAGTCCCAACTGCTGTTGTATTCCCGGACATGGGCCAGGCAGAACCACCAGTAATCGTTCAGGGTGCGCCGGGATTTTGGCGCGCGGTATTCGCCGGCCGCCACGCAGTCGGGCACGTCACAGGCCCGGCCGGGCGCGGCCGGGTCGGGAGCATAGGCCCTGGGGCGCGCTGCACGACGGATCATCCGGAAGTTATGTGCGTGGCGGTGGGGGTTGGCAACAGGATTGGCAACAGGTCTTGGCGAGCGATACGGTTTCGCCAATATGGGTGTCATGGACATCCCACCGAACTCATCCCGTGCCGATCGTATCAAGGCGACCCTCACCGCCATGTTCTCGCCGTCGCTGCTGTCGATTGAGGACGACAGCGCGCATCATGCCGGTCATTCGGGTGCTCAGGCCGGGGGGCAGACGCATTACAGCGTGCTGATGGTCTCGGCAGCATTCGCCGGGCAGACCCGCGTGGCGCGGTCCCGCGCGGTTCATACCGCTCTGGCCAATGAATTCGGGCCACCGGAGGTTGGCGGCATGCACGCCCTGGCCCTGACTTTGCGCACGCCGGAGGAGCAGGCGCGGGTCGGATAGGGCTGCTGGTTCGGCCCATCCCATGACCGACTTCGACGTGGTCGTGATCGGCGCCGGCGCGGCCGGTCTGATGTGTGCGATCTCCGCCGGGCGGCGCGGGCGGCGCGTGCTGTTGCTGGAGCATGGGCCGGCGGCGGGGGCCAAGATTCTGATTTCCGGCGGCGGCCGCTGCAATTTCACCAATATCGGGACCGTTCCGGACCGGTTCCTGTCCGACAACCCGCATTTCTGCCGCTCCGCCCTCGGTCGCTACCGGCCGGGCGAGTTCGTGGCCCTGGTCCAGCGACACGGGATCGCGTTCCACGAAAAGACGCTTGGGCAGTTGTTCTGCGACGGGTCGGCTCGTTCGATTGTCGCCATGCTGCTGGCGGAATGTGCTGCGGTGCGGGTCGATCTTCGCCTGTCCCACCGAGTGACGGAAATTTCGCGTGCCGATCGCTTCCGGGTCGATACCGACCACGGCGGGTTCACCTCGGACAGTTTGGTGCTGGCGACGGGCGGGCTGTCGATCCCGAAAATGGGCGCGACGGGGTTCGCTCATGACACGGTTCGACGCTTTGGCCTCCGACTGGTTGACCCGCGACCCGGACTGGTGCCGCTGACGTTCTCCGGGGCAGGGCTGGACCTGATGCGATCCCTCAGCGGGGTGTCGCTGGATACCGAGTTGACCCTGGGACGGCCGCGCTTCCGGGAGGCAACCTTGTTCACCCACCGTGGGCTGTCCGGTCCGGCGATCCTGCAAATCTCTTCCTACTGGCGGGACGGTCCGATCACCGTGAACCTGTTGCCGGGGTTGGATGCCGCCGCATTCCTGCTGGAACGCAAACGCTCCAGACCGAAGGCCGAATTGCGCAACGTGTTGGGCGAGGTCCTGCCGCAGCGGTTGGCGCAGGCTATGGCAGCACAGGCTGTGGCAGCACAGGCCATGGCAGCGCAGACCATGGCACCGCAGCCGGTCGGAACCCCGTTTTCGGCGGCGACCGGCGAGCCGGTCCCGACGCGCATGGCGGATCTGCCTGATCGGATGTTGCGCGACATGGCCTCCACGCTGTCGGCATGGCGGGTAACGCCGTCCGGGACCGAGGGCTATGCGAAAGCCGAGGTCACGGTTGGCGGGAT
>CAMBXJ010000449.1 GCA_945871455.1 Asaia bogorensis | reverse complement strand
ATCCGAGGACGGCGCGAAGGACTTCGCCACGATCCGATCCGTCCTCTCCACCGCAAGGAAGCAGGGGTGGAGCTTGCTCGAGACCCTGATGACCGATCCGTTCAGCCTGATCGGCCGATTACGATTGGTGGGAGATGCGGCGGGGTAGCCGGGCTGTTACGTTATTTCAATTGAGAGCGATGTCTTTGCACCGCACTGCTTCGCATGCAATGCACAAAAAAAGAGCGGACCTTTCCGTCCGCTCTTTCTACTCCATGGCGAGCCACGAGAGGCAGTCTCAGAGACTCACCTCCGGCAGCAATTCTTAGAAGTCCATGTCACCCATGCCGCCCATGCCGCCGCCCGGAGGCATCGGTGGGCCCTTCTTCTCCGGTTTCTCGGCGACCATCGCTTCGGTCGTCACGAGCAGACCGGCGATCGAGGCCGCATCCTGAAGCGCGGTACGAACAACCTTGGTCGGATCGATGATCCCTGACTTCACCAGGTCCTTGAATTCACCGGACTGGGCGTCAAAGCCGTAGTTGTACTCATCCTTCTCCAGCGTCTTGCCGGCGATCACCGCACCGTCTTCCCCGGCGTTCTCGGCGATCTGGCGCAACGGGGTCTGGATGGCCTTGCGGACGATCTCGATCCCGAAACGCTGGTCGTCGTTGTCCGCCTTCAGCTTGGACAGGATCAGGCTGGCGCGCGCCAGGGCAACACCGCCGCCCGGAACGATACCTTCCTCAACCGCGGCGCGCGTTGCATGCAGCGCATCGTCCACGCGATCCTTGCGCTCCTTCACCTCAACCTCGGTGGAGCCACCGACGCGGATGACGGCAACGCCGCCGGCCAGCTTCGCCAGACGCTCTTGGAGCTTCTCACGGTCATAGTCCGAGGTGGTCTCCTCGATCTGCGCCCGAATCTGCGTGCAACGGCCCTGGATATCGCCCTTCTTGCCGGCGCCTTCCACGATCGTGGTGTTTTCCTTCTCGATCAGGATCTTCTTGGCCTTGCCGAGATCCGCGAGCTTCACGTTCTCCAGCTTGATGCCCAGGTCTTCGCTGATCACGGTGCCGCCGGTCAGGATCGCGAGGTCTTCCAGCATCGCCTTGCGACGATCGCCAAAACCAGGCGCCTTCACGGCCGCGACCTTCAGGCCGCCACGCAACTTGTTCACGACCAGGGTCGCGAGGGCTTCACCTTCGACGTCCTCGGCGATAATCACCAGCGGACGGCCGGACTGCACGATGCTTTCCAGCAGCGGCAGCATGGGCTGCAGGCCGGACAGCTTCTTCTCGTGGATCAGGATGTAGGGCTGATCCATATCGGCGACCATCTTCTCCGCATTGGTGATGAAGTACGGAGAAACATAGCCGCGGTCGAACTGCATGCCTTCGACGACGTCGAGTTCGGTCTGGATGCCCTTGGCTTCCTCAACCGTGATCACGCCCTCATTGCCGACCTTCTGCATGGCCTCGGAGATCATCTTGCCGATCTCGCCCTCACCGTTGGCGGAAATCGTGCCAACCTGCGCGGTCTCGGCCGGGGTGGTGATCTTCTTGGTGCGCTTCTTCAGCTCCTCCACGACGGCGATGACGGCCTTGTCGATGCCGCGCTTCAGGTCCATCGGGTTCATGCCGGCGGCAACGGCCTTCGCGCCTTCGCGCACGATCGCCTGCGCCAGAACCGTGGCGGTGGTGGTGCCGTCGCCAGCGATGTCGTTGGTCTTGCTGGCTACTTCGCGCACCATCTGCGCGCCCATGTTCTCGAACTTGTCGGCAAGCTCGATTTCCTTGGCGACGGTCACGCCGTCCTTGGTGATCCGCGGTGCGCCGAAGCTCTTGTCCAGAACCACGTTACGCCCCTTCGGGCCCAAGGTGACCTTGACCGCGTCGGCCAGGATATCGACACCGCGCAGCATACGCTGACGGGCATCACCGCCGAACCGAACGTCCTTGGCAGCCATGTGTTCATTCCCTCGTCTGATCAGTCGTTAAACGCAGGTTGCATAAGCGGTCCGACCGGACCTACTTCTTCTTGCCCGCGGGGGTGGCATCAATGATGCCCATGATGTCGGCCTCCTTCATGATAAGGAGTTCCTCGCCATCCAGCTTCACCTCGGTGCCGGACCACTTGCCGAACAGGATCTTGTCGCCAGCCTTGACGTCCAGCGCCACGAGTTGACCCTGTTCATTGCGAGCACCAGGCCCAACGGCGATCACTTCGCCTTCCATCGGCTTTTCCTTGGCCGTGTCGGGGATTATGATGCCGCCCGCGGTCTTCTCTTCGGCGGTCAGCCGACGGACCACGACCCGGTCGTGCAGGGGACGGAAATTCATTCGGATCGCTCCTGGGTTTTGTCTAAACCAGAGTTTATATAAGCTTCTTGCCAGCGCACGATCTGGGCCTTGGAATGGCGGCCCAACCCAGTGCTAGCACTCCATGCTTAGGAGTGCCAGCGATCTAGGCGCGCGGCCGATCAGAGTCAAGTGTCGGAAGCACCCGTGACAGGGCAATCGCTTGAATGGGAGGAGGATTCCGGCGCGGGCAAAAGTACGATTCTTAGGGGGCCTCGTATCGGGAGGCCCCGATGTCCGAGCCAACACACCCACCATTTCTGGCGCATTTTGCCGCGCTACGCGATCCGCGTCAGGCGGCGAAAGTTCTGTATCCGCTGCCGGAAATCTTGCTGTTGCTGCTCTGCGCCACCTTATCCGGGGCGGATGACTTCGTCGAGATCAACCTTTGGGGCCACGAGCACATGGGCTTCCTGCGCCGTTTCCAGCCCTATGAGCGTGGCATTCCCAGCCACGATACCTTGTGCGACATCATCGCCGCCATCGATCCGGAGATGTTCAAGACCTGCTTTCTCGCCTGGGTCGAGGGACTGCGCGACAATATGCCCGATGTCATTGCGATCGATGGCAAGACCTCGGGGCGCAGCCACGCCCGATCCAAGGGCCGAATGCCCCTGCATACCGTATCCGCCTGGGCCACGCGTCAGCGTCTTGTGCTCGGACAGGAAACGGCGGCGGAAAAATCCAATGAAATCAATTCCATTCCCCTGTTGCTCCAGATACTGGAACTGAACGGCGCACTCGTCACGATCGATGCCATGGGGACTCAGACCGAGATCGCGCAGACGATCCTCGACGGCGGAGGCGACTATATTCTCAACCTCAAGGAGAATTGGCCCGCCACCTATGCCGCGGTGCAGGCGGCATTTGCCGCCGCGTCGCCGGCGTTGAAGTTCCAGCGCAGCGAGACGATCGACGCCGATCACGGCCGGATCGAGACCCGCCGCCATACCGTCTGCCACGAGATCGGCTGGCTCTTCTCCGATCGTCGCTATCCCGGAGAGTTCAAATTTCCCGGCCTCGCCGCTTTGGGCATGATCGAACATCAGCGGGAACACGCCGGCTCCGTTGAGCGCGAGACGCACTACTATCTGTGTTCATCCAAACTCGATGCCAAAACCCTCGGTCGCGCCGTGCGCGGCCATTGGGGGATCGAAAACCGTCTGCATTGGACCCGGTGAGAGTCTGACTCGAATCGCTTCAACAACCTCCTACTGATATGACTTCCTTGACGAAATCGGGTATTGAGGGGTCATCAAGCGGCGGCCAGGCGGCGGGACATCAGCTTGACGCTTGCGATGTAGAGCCAAGTCACGGCGCTGTCGAT
>CAMBXJ010000448.1 GCA_945871455.1 Asaia bogorensis | reverse complement strand
CAGGTGGTTTCCAGTTCGGTGCGCAAGGCCCGGTCGACCAGCGTGGACAACACCGGGCCGGGTTCGTGCTCGATACCCTCCAGCACGCGATGAAGCTGGAAGCGGGTGCGAACCAGGCTCCAACGGTGGTGGATGATCTGGGCATGCTCGAACTGCACGGTCGTGGCGCGTGCGATCGAGTTCAGGGTCTCGCCGGTGGCGTCGGAGACCAGGTGCAGGTTGATCCGGGGCGTGTCCATCGGGGCAGCATAACCGCCTTTGGGTGATTGGGACATCGGCGGTCTGGATCGGCGCGATCGCTCCGCCGCACCGCCTCCCTCCCCAACGTGGACGCAGCCCGTCCGCTCGGCTATGCACCGTCCCCATGCGGGGCGAAACCACGATTCCAGCGAGAGCGCGGCCCTAGCCTCCGATGCTATTCAACTCCCAGGCCTTCATCGTCTTTTTCCTGCCGGTCGTGCTGGGGCTTTACTATGCCTTGGCTGACCGGCGGGTGGCGCGCCAGTTGCTGGTCGTGGTGGCGTCGATGGGGTTCTACGGCTGGTGGGATCCGCGTTTCGTGCTGTTGCTGGCGGGATTGACGGTGGCCAATTGGCTGATCGCGCGATGCTTCGGGCGGTGGCCGGTGGGTTGGATCCCCGTCCTGGGTGTCGTCTTCAACCTGGCCGTTCTGGCGCTGTTCAAATACGCGGATTTCCTGCGGGGCACGGTCTTCGATCTGACCGATCAACCCTGGCAGCCATGGAGCCTGATCCTGCCGTTGGGCATCAGCTTCTTCGTATTCCAGAAGATCTCCTACCTGATCGACCTGAAACGAGGCGACCGGCACATCTACGGATTTCTCGATTTCTGCATGTTCGTGGGCTTTTTTCCGCAATTGATCGCCGGCCCCCTGGTCCGCCACAACGAGATCATCCATCAGTTCCAGGCCAATCCACGCGGCCCCGCGATGTGGGAAAATCTCTCGCGCGGATTTTATCTGTTCGTGGTCGGCGTCACCAAGAAGGTCGCGCTGGCCGACACCTTGGCGCTCGCCGTCGATCCGTTGTTCCAGAAGGCGGCCACGACGTCCCTGACCATGCCGGAAGCCTGGTTCGCCGCCGGCGGCTACACATTGCAGATCTATTTCGATTTTTCCGGCTATTCCGACATGGCGATCGGCCTTGCATTGATGTTTGGCCTGCGTTTGCCGTTCAACTTCGACGCGCCGTACCGGGCGGTCTCGATCCGAGATTTCTGGCGCCGCTGGCACATGACACTGAGCCGGTTCCTGCGCGACTATCTGTATATTCCGCTGGGCGGTAACCGCGGCGGGGCGGTGCGCGTGGCGGTCAATGTGGTTGTGACGATGTTGCTGGGCGGGCTGTGGCACGGCGCGGCCTGGACATTCGTCGTCTGGGGCGGGCTGCACGGGCTGGCCTTGGCGGTCAATCATGTGTGGGCCGAACGGGGGTTTCGACTGCCGGCCGCGGTGTCGTGGCTGGTGACGTTGGTTTTCGTCATGGCGTGCTGGGTGTTGTTCCGCGCGCCGGATTTCACGACCGCGGGCGATGTGCTCGCGTCGATGGTGGGATTGCACGGTGTCGGTGGGATCGACTTGCATCGCGACTATCAGATTGCCCTCGCGGTCGGCACGGGCATCGCCTTGCTGGGGCCGACCAGCCAGCGCGCGGCGTTCGCCGTCCTGCGGCCCGCGGCGTGGGTCGCCATCCCGGTCGGCTTCGGACTGGCCTTTCTGTTGCTGCTGATTGGCGGGCGATTGCCCAATGTCTTCATCTATTTCCAGTTCTGACCCCTGGCGGCGGTTTTTCCGCCTGGCCGCCGGCACCACGGCGCTGGTGGTGGCGGTCGTCTATGCGTTTGTCGTTCTGGTCGATCCGTTCGATACCTTGCCGTTGTCGCCGCCGGCAGACCGGGTGCAGGTCGCGTCGAATGCGCGGTTCGCGTTCCCGTCGATGGCCCGGTCCGACAAATTCGACAGCGCGCTGTTCGGGACGTCGACAAGTCGCCTGATGCGGCCCGCCGCCTTGGATCCGCTGTTCGGCACGCGCCTGGTCAACCTGTCGATGAACGACGCGACCATCTACGAACAAGGCCGGATCATGGATGTGTTTCGCCGAGCGCATCCGGTGCCGAAACTGGTGATGGTGGGGCTGGATATCAGGTGGTGCGTCACCGGCGACAGCTACCAGATGCTGACCGGGCGGCCGTTCCCGGAATGGATGTATCAGGACCATCCCTGGCGCGGTTATGCCGAAATGTTCAACCAATACGCCGTGCAGTCCGCCGGACAATTGTTCGGCATTCTGATCGGCATCAAGGACCCCGTGTATGGTCGGGACGGCTATACACGGTTCGTGCCGCCGGACAGCGCGTACGACCGGGCGAAAGTGGCCGGCCGTCTGCACGGGGTCGGCCCGTCCGTGCCGCCCGGATCACGGTCTGGCCCGCCGTCGGACTGGCGCTATCCGGCGCTGGACGTGCTGAGCGCACAGATCGGGGCGCTGCCCGATGCGACCCGCGTGGTGCTGTTCTTCGTGCCTTACCACCGGGCCCTGCTTCCTCCGCCGCGGTCTCCCGGCGCCATGGTATGGGATGAGTGCAAACGCCGCACCGCCGACCTGGCCCGTGCCCGGCCCAATATCGTCGCGGTGGATTTCATGATCCACAGCCCGATCACCGACAACGACGACCATTACTGGGACCCGCTGCATTATACTGTCGCGATAGCGGATCGCCTCGCCCAGGACCTTGCGTCGGCGGCCCGGGGCGAGGCATCGCCGGATTATCGGTTGTTGGCGCCGTAGCGAGCCATCCGCTCCGCCAGCCCGACCAGCACCGGGATCGCATCCGCCAGGGCGCTCAGGCGCACGGCCTCCACCGGCGTATGGGCAACCGCGATGTCGCCCGGCCCCAGCACCACGCAAGGCGCGATGGCCTGCAATTCGGAGGCGTCCGTGCCGTAGGGTGCGGTCTTCGGTGGCAGGCCGACG
Source organism: Asaia bogorensis (assembly GCA_945871455.1). Classification (GTDB taxonomy): domain Bacteria; phylum Pseudomonadota; class Alphaproteobacteria; order Acetobacterales; family Acetobacteraceae; genus Rhodopila. The sequence goes on along the minus strand of CAMBXJ010000448.1, from coordinate 680 downwards.
GCGTCGACGCAAAGCTGCACGAACGGATGATCGGCGGGGAGTTCCGGCGGGAATCCTTCCCGTGCCTCGGTCACGGCGATGCCATGCCGTGCGGCGGCGGCCTGGACCGCCTGCAACACCGGGGTCGGATCGACCTTCGCGGAGTAACGGAACTTGATCCGTGCGGTCGCCACCGGAACGGTGACGTTGACCGCCGCGCCGTGGTTGTCGATCACGACATTGAAGTCACTGAACACCGGATCGTAGTCCGGGTCTTGCAGGCTGGTATCGGTCCGTAGATTCAGGAAGATCGTCTTCATCTCGACCAGGAACGGGATCAGGTCCCAGTTGGCATTGTGCCCCTTGCCGGTGCTGCTATGCGCCTGCACCCCGGTTGCCACGCAGGTGAAGCCGATATGGCTGCGATGGCCGCGCACCGGGATCATGTTGGTGGGCTCCACCACCAGGATCCCGGTGGGCTTGATCCGTCGCACCAGTTCCGAGGACTCCGCGATCAGGCGAGCACCCTGCTTGGTGGTTTCCTCGTCGGTGGTGATCAGCAGGGTCACCGGGATGCCATCCGGCACCATCCGCGCGGCCAGGATCGCCGCGGCGACCGGGCCTTTCATGTCGGTGGTGCCCAGGCCGTGCATGATCCCGTCGTCATCGATGCGCGCCGACCACGGGTCTTCCTTCCAGCC
>CAMBXJ010000447.1 GCA_945871455.1 Asaia bogorensis | reverse complement strand
TTGGCGCTGACCGCCAAGGCCGCATCCGACGCGCCGCCGAAATAGATCGGGATCCGCGGCTGCTGCACGCAGCGTATGGCGGTGGACGCGCCGGCAAACCGATAGAACCGCCCCTCATGATCGACCGTCGGCGCCGGATCGGTCCAGATGCGTTTCAGGATATCGACATATTCGTCGGTCCGTTGATACCGCTCCTCCTTGGTCGAGACATCCCCGTCGCGGAACATGTCCGCGTCATCGCCGCCGGTGATGACATGCATCGCGGCCCGCCCGCCGGTGATCTGGTCCAAGGTCGCGAATTTCCGAGCCGCGACGGGCGGCGCCACGAAGCCGGGCCGATGCGCGACCAGGAAGCTCAGGCGTTCGGTGTGTTGCGCGGCGGCGGCGGCCACCATGAATCCATCCGCCCCATCGGCGAAATACCCGACCAGCACACGGTCGAAGCCGCCGGCCTCGGCCGCCTGCGCGAAATCGCGGATATAGCCGCGGTCCAGCACCACTGGCGGAGAGGGGCGGATTTCCGAGCCCTGCTTGTGGTGGATCATGCCGATAAATTCGACGCTCGCGGAGCGATCGATAAATTCGACGCTCGTCGGGTGATCGATAGATCCCACGCTCGCGGGGCGATCGATCGGCCCCACGCTCGCGGAGCGATCGATAGGCCCCGTATCGGCAACCCGGCCGGTGGATAAAGCTGTCATGGCGCGACCTCCCGCATGACGCGCGCGACCAGGTCGGCCAGGCGCGCGTAATCTTCCGGATCATTGTAGGCAAAAGCCGAGAGCCGTAGCCAGACCGCCCCCTCGAACACGAACACCGGGGCGTCGGTGCCGGCCGCCAGCAGCCGATCGCGCAGGGTTTGCGCCATCGCGTCCGACACCGGGACCGGCAGCCGCACGACACCCATGGCGCCGGCCAAATCCCCGGATGCACCGACCTCGGTATTCAGGCGGCGGGCCAGCATCCCGGTCGCGACCGCGGCCAGCGCGATGTTCCGCGCCCGCAGCGCCGTCCCGCCAAGCTGCTGGTGGAATTCAATCGCATCCGGCACCGATAGCGCGGCCGAGGGATCGCGCGTGCCGGTCCAGTCGAATTCGGTCAGGAATCCCTTCCCCAGTCCGTGAGAAATCACCGTCGGATGCAAATCCCCCTGCCGGTCCGCGGATGCCCAGAGAAAAGCCACGCCCTTCGGCGCGCACAGCCATTTGTGGCAGTTGCCGGTATACCAATCCGCGCCGGTCGCCGGCACGTCCAGGTCCAGATGCCCCGGCGAATGCGCCCCATCCACCAGCACGGGCACGCCGGCCGCGTGGCAGACCGCGGTGATGCGCGACAGCGGCAACACCAAGGCGCTCGCCGAGGTGATATGGTCGATCACCGCCAATCTGGTGCGCGCCGTCAGGCCAGCCGCCACGGAGGCGACGATCCCATCCGCGTCAGGGGCCGGAAACGGCACCGCGACCTCCGTCATGCGGGCAGAAGCTCGCTCGGTGACGAAACGCACCGTGTTGCGCACGGCGTTGTAGCCATGCGTCAGGACCAGGACCTCATCGTCCGGTTGCAGCCGCAAGGAACGCAGAACCGCGTTGCATCCCGCCGTCGCGTTGTCGACGAAGCCGAGGTCCTTGCCCTCCGCGCCCAGAAAACTGGCCAGGCAGTCCGCCGCCTCTCGCAGCGCGTCCGGCAGGATGGCGCGCATGAAGCGGGTTGGCTGGGCTTCCATGCGTGCGCGCCATTCCTGCTGCGCCGCCTGCACCTGCAGGGGCGTGGCACCGAAGGACCCATGATTGACCGTCAGGAAATCCGGGTCCAACCGCCATGCGGACCTGACCGCTCGGCCTAACGGAAGCGGCGTCACGGCGGGGCTGTCATGATAGGATTCGCATGTGGGTCGGGTTCCCCTTGGCGACAGGGTGGACGAAATCGCGGCGGACCTGGGGATGATAGGCGGTCGGGCCGCTTCCGCCAGAGGGAAGTACCCGGGGGGCGTATCCGCCGGCAATATCCGGGGGAATTGCGCGGCGGTGGTGTGGGTGTTCCCGTCCCTGGCGGCGGTGGTTTTGGGGGCATAATCGATTGGCCTACCAAGGCGACGCCGGAATAGAGTAAGGACGGTGGCCCGTTCAGGACGTCGAGCACTATGTCGCCGTTGGTCGCAGCCCACAAAACTGAAGTCGCCGAAGTCTGCCGGCGCTTCCACGTCGCGCGCCTGGAGGTCTTCGGTTCAGCCGCTCGGGCGACCGACTTCGATCCCGAGCGGTCGGACGTGGACCTGATCGTGTCTTATGACCCGGACAATTACCCGTCAGGATTGTGGGTGTTCTTCGACCTTCGCGACGCGTTGGCGCGGGTCCTCGGACGGAAGGTCGACCTGGCGATGGCCGGCGCTGTACGCAATCCATATGTCCGTGCCCGAATGGAGCGGGACAAGGAAGTCCTCTATGCAGCGTGATGCCGAGGCGTTCTTAACGGATGTCCTGGACGCCGCTGACGCGATCATCAGGTAATTGGGAGATCGCAACGAAGCCGCCTATTTGTCTGATGACATGCTGCGAGCGGCTGTGGAACGTCGGTTCACAATTGTCGGCGAGGCCTTGAACCGGCTGTTGCGCCACTCACCCGAACTCGCGGGCACCATTCCGGAGCTGGCTAAGGCGGTGGCCTTTCGGAACATTCTGGTCCACGGGTACGCCGAGATCGATGACAAGATCGTTTGGCTGACGATAAGGGAGCACCTGCCGGGGCTCCGCGAGCGCGTTGCGCTGGTGCTCGCTGACCTGGAGCAACGAGGTAACGCCAGCGATCTGTGACTGGCCGCGCGGTCACGGTTCCGCATCGTGACCGTCCACGCCCCATTGGTCCGCGCCCACCGCCTCCCCATCTCCCGACGGCCCATTCACTCCCCGGGATATCCCATGCTCACGCTGATCCGCCTCTGCACCCTGGTCCTCCTCGTCGCCGCCACCCCCGCTCTCTCCCAAACCCGCATCGACGCCATCTCCACCCAGTTCCGCTGGCTCGGCCCCAACGACAAGATCGTCGTGGAGCGCTACGACGATCCCAAAGTGCCCAATGTGTCCTGCTATCTGTCCCGCGCGGAAACCGGCGGGGTCAAAGGCGGCCTGGGATTTGCCGAGGACCCAAGCCGGTTCTCGATTTCCTGCCGAGCGGTGGGGCCGATCGAGGTTCCGGCGGGGTTGGGGAAGTCGGAGGTGATCGGATGGGCCGCGGCATCCCTGTTCTTCAAGGAGTTCCGCATCCACCGTGCCGTTGACACGGAAAAGAACGTGCTGGTCTATACGGTTATCAGTACCAAGCTGATCAACGGATCCCCGTTCAACAGCATCAGCGTGGTCCCGGTTTGGTCCCGGTAGCTGCGGCCGGCGATTAGGTCGCGATCCGCTTGGGCCGGAGGTAGATCGCCCAATAGGTCCCGGCGACCAGGACGCCGCCGCCGACCACGTTGCCGAGGGTGACGGGCAGCAGGTTCCCGACCATCCCGGCCAGATCGATCCTGGCCCCCACCAGCCAGCCCAGCGGCAACAGGAACATGTTGGCGATGGAGTGCTCGAACCCCAGCGCCACGAAGGCCGCGATCGGCAGCGGGATCACCAGCACCTTGTCGGCGACGCCGCGGGCTGAAAAGCTGAGCCAAACCGCCAGGCAGACCAGCACGTTGCA
>CAMBXJ010000446.1 GCA_945871455.1 Asaia bogorensis | reverse complement strand
GGTCCACGGAGGCGCGGTGGCTTCGTCGGGGGGATGGGTTTCGGCGACGGTGTGGGTGGCGGCGGGTTCAAATCGAATTGCGGGGAGGCGGTCTATCCGGCGCCTGCCCCACCGATCCCGCCCACGGCACCGGCAGCGCCACAACGCCTCCGTGGATCACCGTGGCCCTTCGTGTCCTCCGTGGTCAAGCCTTGCGGTCAGCGCCACAAGCACAACGAAGGACCCAGGGACTTGCAATGGCGAGGTCTCGCCTTAAACGCCGGGCCGCCCCTGCGGGTGGCCAACACAGTCGCAAAACAGGCACCGGCGCGAACCGGCATGACCTTCAACCTGGTGGTTCGATCAGCCAAAGCCACCGTCCAGGCATCGTACCGACACATCCAGCCGGCGGTCATCGACCCGCGCCGCCAGGTGGTCCGCGCCGATAATGGCTACCCGAAGCGGTCGGCTCGGCATAGGGTTCTTCTGTTCATACCCGCTTGCGGCGACCATCGGCGGGCGGCAAGGTCCGCCGATTGTCTCGATCCCTTCCGGAAGGAGCATGTCATGCCGAACCTGCTGTCCAAGCTGCCTTCGCGTTTGCACCATCATGCGTATGTCGTGAAGGACCAGGAAGCCAACCGGGTATTTTTTGAGGATTTGCTGGGGATTCCGCTGGTGGCGACCTGGTGCGAGAGCCACCAAAGCCCGTGGGTTGGGCGGGAGGTGGCGATGTGCCACACGTTTTACGGGCTGGGGGATGGGGGCGCGCTGGCGTTTTTCTCGTTCGCGGATGAGGAAGTCTACGCGAAGACTCAGGCCGAGAAGCCGGCGGTGATCCGCAATTTCGACAATATCGCCTTCAAGGTGGACGACACGGCGTATGAGGAGTTGGTGGGGCGGTTGAAGAAGGCGGGGGAGCCGGTGCGGGAGACCGATCACGGCTATTGCCGCTCTATGTACTGTACGTCGCCGGACGGGTTGATCGTGGAGTTCACGGTGGATCCTCCGGGTGTCGAGGAGATCGACGCGATCCGCCGATCGGATGCGCATGCCGAGTTGAAGCGGTGGATGGCGGGCGATCACCGGCCGAACAACGATCTGCGGCCGTCGGGGGGCTGATTTGGACGCGGACCGGACGCCACCGCGGATGGGTTCTGGATCGCCCCGATGCGGGATTCCATGAGCGGGTGGGATCGGTTCGCCGATACGTTCCTCAATCCGGTGGTGATGGCGAAGTATCTGCCGGCGATCGTGGACGGGTTTTTCCTGACGGTGTGGCTGGCGGCGCTGGTGGTGGTCGCCGGAGTGGCGGCCGGCCTGGGGTTGGCGGTGTTGCGCAGTCTGGGCGTCAGACCATTGAATTGGCTGATTGTTTTCGCGGTGGATGTGTTCCGGGCGCTGCCGCCGCTGGTAATCATCGTGCTGGTCTATTTCGGGCTGCCGTCGGTGGAGGTCTCGCTCAGCCCGTTCGCGGCCACGTGGCTGAGCCTGACCCTGGTGCTCATGGCGTTCACCGAGGAGATTTTCTGGGCCGGGATCACCGCGGTGCCGAAAGGCCAGTGGGAGGCCGCGCGGTCCACCGGGCTGTCGTTCGGCAAGACCCTCGGCTGGGTGGTGTTGCCGCAGGCGATCCGGCTGACGATCCCTCCCCTGACCAACCGGACAATCGCCATTACCAAGGGGACGGCGCTGGGGAGTGTGATCGGGCTGTCGGAAATCCTGTCGCAGGCATCGTCCGGCGTGTCGCATAGCTTCAATCCGTCGCCTTTGACCCTGGGGGCGGCGGCCTATCTGGTGCTGTTTCTGCCGGTGGTGATGGCCGGGCGCTGGGTGGAAACAAGATTCGCGTGGAAGCGATGATCGAAACGTTCTTCAATGTCGAGATCATGCGGGCGGCCTCCCCGATCCTGTTGCAGGGGCTGGGCAGCACGATTTTGCTGTCTTTGCTGGTCGTGCCGCTGGGCTTTGTGGGCGGGCTGGTGCTGGCGGTGCTGTCCACGGTGCGCAATCCGTGGCTGCGCTGGCCGCTGATGGCATGGGTGGATTTCTTCCGGGCGTTTCCTCCGCTGGTGCTGCTGATCTTCCTGTATGCGGCACTGCCCTTCGCCGGGATCGAGTTCGGGGCGTTCGGCTGCGTCGCCATCGGGTTTTTCCTGAACACCGGGGCCTATTATGGGGAAATCCTGCGGGCTGGCATTGAGAGTATTCCGGCCGGTCAGTCGGAAGCGGCCCGCAGCACCGGCCGCGGTCGAGCCCAGACCATGGCTTATGTCATCCTGCCGCAGGCGGTCCGCAATGTGCTGCCGGACCTGGTGTCCAATACGTTGGAGGTGGTGAAGCTGACCTCGATCGCGAGTGTGGTGGCCTTGCCGGAACTGCTGTTCCAGGCGCGTCAAGCCCAAAGCGTGACCTATAATCCGACCCCGATCGTGGTGGCCGCGATCGGCTATTTCCTGCTGCTGTGGCCTTTGGTCCGGGTGGTCAGCCGGCTGGAAAATCGCGCTATCGCGGGGAGGCGCTGATGCGGGCGGTCGTTGGATTATGTCTGCTGCTGGGGGCCTGCGTTCGGCCGGACGCCCATGTGCCCCCCTTCGCTCGGCTGCCGTATGAGGCGTTTTCCCGGGTTTCGATCGTTGCCATTGCCCAGCGGGAATGGCGGCTGTTCGGCCAGCGGATCAGCGTGGGAGAGCCTCTGACCGGCCAGATAGAGCGCGATCCGGGGCTATGGCAGCGGGTCGGCGAATACTGGTGGATCGGCCTGAACGCCGGATCGGCCGAAAGCGGCTGGACCGGCAAGCATGATGGGATGGGCCAGGTGTTCCCGCCCGACGGCGACGAAACCTATGCCTGGTCGGCGGCTTTTGTGTCTTATGTCATGCGGTTGGCGGGCGCCGGGGAGCGGTTTCCGTATGCGCCGGATCATGCCGATTACATCAACTCGGCCAAGCGGATGGCCTTGGGCCAGGCGGCGCAGGACTGGGTGGTGACCGCGGAACCGCCGGAGGCCTATGCGCCGATCCCCGGCGATCTGATCTGCCTGGGACGTCGAGGCGCCGTCCGGTTGCGCTATGCCGACCTGCCGGCGCCCCGGTTTCCGGCCCATTGCGACATCGTGGTCGGGACGGAACCGGGGCGGATCGCGGTGATCGGCGGCAATGTGGCCGATGGCGTGACCATGCGGCATGTGCCGGTGACCGCGGATGGGAAACTTGCCGATCCGGACGGCATCATTCTGGACCCGCGCAACCAGTGGATGACGGTGCTGCGTGTCTCCGGTTGAGCGACGGGACCCGGCTTGCGGCGGCTTATTTTTGCCGCCAGGGAAGCCCGTCGGCCTTCCAGCCCGCGGTGTGGCCGCGATGTCCGCTGTGGTTGACCGGGCCTTCGAATCCGTCCGCGACGTTGAAGACATTGGGGAATCCGGCGGCGCGCGCGGCTTCGGCGGCGGCCAGACTGCGGACTCCGCTGCGGCAGATGAAGTAGATGTGGTGATCCGGGCTGAAGCCGGCCTGCTTCAGATGGTCCTCGAACGCGCCGTTGCGCTGCATGGCCGGGTAGACCTGCCAGGGGATCAGCACCACCTGCTTTCCCGCCTGTGCCAGATCGGGCACGCCCACGAAATTCCATTCCGCATCCGTGCGGACATCGACCAGTTGAGCGTCCGGTCGGCTTTTCAGGGCTTCCCAGGTTTGCGTGGGAGGGACATTCTCTACCG
>CAMBXJ010000445.1 GCA_945871455.1 Asaia bogorensis | reverse complement strand
GTTGGGTTCAAGGGCTGAAACGAGAAATCCGACAGGGAGGTCGATAGCGATCATGTGTCCGGCCTGTTGGCGCAGCAGCATGGCCGCTGGCCCAGATGGTATCCGCGATCCAGCCCCAAACAAGTCCGCGGCTTCAAGATCCCTAGATCCGGACGGGTTCTCTGGATCGTCGGTTCGACCGATTGTCATCTCATTCAGCACTTTCTCCCGTCAGCAACCCGTGACGCAGGCGCCGGCGTTCCAACGCCGACCTCCCCTGCCACGTGTCATCGTGCCCCGTGCCGTGAGCGTCCGGCCGCCGACCGGACCTCGCCGCCACGGGGTATCGCGTTCAATCACGGCCGAAGCCGCGTGGCGGTTCGATCGCCTGCAACTCGGACAGATCGAAGTCGTACAGGGTTTGCAGCGCCTCGGCGGTGGCGCTCTCGCGCAGGCTATCGGGCAACGCTTCCAGCCAGGCGGCGTATTCGCCCTGCAGCGCGACCAGGCTGGCCACCGCATCCTGCCAACGCTGCGCGCGAGCGCGCCGGTCGACGGGACCGCGGGTGCGAACAACCGGCACACCGGCGGCGCGAGCGGCCCGGTGACGCGCCTGGCGTTCCGCGTCGGTCATGGCCTGTTCGCCAATCGATAGCCTGCCCCCGCGAAGGCGGGGGGACGAGGCATGGTTCCAATCCCAATCGTTATGTCACGAAACCCGGCTCACGCCGCGACCGCAGTCGAGCCGGACCGGTAGGCCTCACCGGTCGTCATCACGGCCCAGGCGATGCGCACCATCTTGTTGGCCAGCGCCACCGCGACCAGCTTGCGCGGCTTGCGTTGCAGCAGGCCCAACAACCAGGCCGAGGCGTTCGGGTTGCCCGGACGTGCCGCGTTCTTGATGATCGACGTCGCCCCCAGCACGAGCAACTGGCGCAACCGTTCATTGCCAGCTCGGCTGATACGCCCCAGACGCTGCTTGCCGCCCGTCGAGTGTTCCCGCGGCGTCAGCCCCATCCACGACGCCAGGTGACGCCCGGACGCGAAGGCCGCCGCGTCGATCTCCAACGCCAAGGTCAGCGCGGTGATCGGGCCGATCCCCGGAATGGTGGCCAGCAGCCGGCTGAGCGGGTTGGCTTTGTGGGCCGCCAGCAGTTTGGCATCCACCTCCTTGATCCTGGCGGCGAGATGCGCGATCTCCTCGCCCAGCAGCGTCAGCATCTCCTGGGCGCACGGTGGGATGGTGGTGTCGGCCTCGATCGCCCGCAGCAGACCGCCGACCTCGGTAATGCTTTTGGCGGCGATGATCCCGAACTCCGTGGCGTGGCCGCGGAGCGTGTTCACCAGCTGCGTCCGTTGCCCGACCAGCGTCTGGCGCACCTTCAGCACCATGGCCTGCGCCTGCTGGGTGGCCGATTTGACCGGCACCGGGTGGATGTTGGGCCGCCGGCCCGCCTCGCAGATGGCTTCGGCGTCGTTGCGGTCGTTCTTGCCGCGTTTGACGAATGGTTTCACGTATTGCGGCGGGATGAGACGCAGCGTGTGGCCCAGAGCGGCCAGACTGCGAGCCCAGTGATGCGACCCGCCACAGGCCTCGAGGACAACCTCCGTGGGGGCGAGCTTCTTGAAGAACGGGATCAACTGCGGACGGCGCAGGTTCAGGCGCAGCACCGCCCGGTCGGATGGGTCGATGCAGTGCAGGGTTTACACCGCTTTGGACGTGTCGATGGCAACGCGGTTATACTGGGTCATGGACGGCTCCGGACTTGGTTGGTGACAAGCCCAAGTCTGGCACGCGATGCCGGGGGGCCGTCCACACCAACAGGTCCGGGGGCAGGCTCTGGGCACCGTTCCGCCTGCAATTCTACTGCAACGGCCATAGCCGACTGGCCCGTCAACTGGCGGCGGAGGATATCGACTTCACCGTGGCGGACAACGCCTTCACCCGCATCGCCGACTGGGAACGGGCGCAGGACCTGGCTGATGGGTTCCCGCCCGATCTGCTGTACCGTGTGCTGGACCGCTATGCCGGGCTGTGCTGCCCGGTGCTCGATGTCTTCGGCCAGAGCTATCACTGGAGCCTGATGCAGGTGGAATATGCCACCGACCTGGTGTTCCGCTCAACCACCATGTTACAGCCTTTATATGAACAACTGATCCGACAATCGGTGCTGAACGTGAAGGCGGAGCAGTTCGCCACGTTCCTCGGCCGTCGGATCGAGCCGCAACTGGCCCAGGAGATTGGCTCACAGTATTCCACCCGGATCGAGGGGACTTGCATCAAGCATCGGTTCGCCAAGGCCTCGATCAAGATGTATGACAAGGTCGGTTGCGTGCTGCGCATCGAGACCACGAGCAACAACGTGTCGTTCTTCAAGCACCACCGCAAGGTGGAACACCGAGAGGGGCCTGCGACGCATGGGCTGGCCCCGGTCAAGAAGGGTATCTACAGCCTGATCGACCTGCGTGAGATCCTGCTGGGCTGTAACCGCCGCTATCTGGCTCATCTTTCCGTGCTGGACGATTTCTCCGCCTGGGTTCGCGCGTTGGAGCAGGTCACCAAGCCGCGCATGGTGGGCGAGAAGACCGTCAAGGGGATCAACTTCTTCGAGGCGGGGGACGCTGCGCTGTTGCATGAGTTGCAAGACCCGAAGGACCCGAAGGGCAATATCGCGGGGATCCGGAGGGGCGAGTTGCTTCCGGTACTCGGCATGTTTTCACCCGACCGATTGTCGAGACAGTTGCGCCGGCTGCTCGACCTTGGCGTGATCAAGCGGGTCCGGGGAACGTATCGGTACTATCTGACGAAGGCAGGCCGTTCCGCTACTGCTGCGGCGGAGCGGCTGACCCAGACAGTGACCGTTCCGAATATGATTTAATGGGATTTTTTGACGCAGAATCTGCCAAGAGTCAGGCGGTAAGGGACTATGGAACCAAGCAGCCGGCACAGGACTGCCGTGGACGTTAGGTATTGACTGACCCCCGACGGCAACGACGTGACCAGGGCGGCGTGCGATCCGGCGCGGTCCCCCACCCGCGACCGGCCAGTCTCTTATTTGGGATGCTGCACGGAAATATTCTGGCCGAGCAATGGCTCAAATGGTTACCCCGGTCTCTTTTCCGTGGACGTGGTTTGAGGCAGAGTGACCCCATAACGCGTGCGCCGCTGATGCATCGCTCATCCCGAATGACGCCCGATGGTTCGGAGCGACCCAGCGGCCGATACGCCCATATTGGGTGAGGGGACCATCCATGTCGAAAATCACCTGGAAAAACAGCACCAGCGCGGATTGGTCAGTCGGTACGAATTGGGATACCGGCGCGGTGCCCGGGATACTCGATGACGCGGTGGTCGATATCCCCGGTGCCTACACGGTGTCGATAACGTCGGCACAGTCGGTTCAATCGCTGACGCTCAACGCCCCTGGGGCGAGTGTCACGACGACGTCCATCCTGACGGTGGGTGGCACCCTGGCCGTGATCGCGGGGACATTCGTCCTGACGACGTCGGGAGTGATCACCGGCGGGAAGGTGCGCGACAGCGGCGGCGGGTTCGCCTTCAACAGCAACGCTGTGCTGAAAGGGGTGACGTATCAGGGCGTTCTGGACATGAGCCAGACCCATGCGTACCTGAACATCGCGAACGGGATCACGTTGACGGGTCTGAACGGGACCGGCACCGGGACGCTGAACGTCATCGGCAGCAACGCGCAGATGCACCT
>CAMBXJ010000444.1 GCA_945871455.1 Asaia bogorensis | reverse complement strand
CGTCTACGGTCGGGCTACGCCCTCCCTACGCCGCCAACCCCGCAACGACTTTCCCATCCAGATTGTCGCGCATCACCATCTTGATTGTCGCGGGACACGTGGGACCGCACGATCGCCTGGTTCAAGCAGCATCTGGCCTGACGGGAGGTTGCTCGCCGCCCGCCCTGTCGGACACGTCGGGCACGGGCCGCGACGTTGCGCGTGCGTGCCTGGGGCGGAAACAGACGGGTGCGGTTCCGACCGAGGCGTGCACAACCGTCGTATAATACCAGTCGGCGTAGCCACTGACCGATGCACCGCCCCCCTGTCGACGCCCCCTGTCGACGCCCCCCTGGAGCGGTTTGCGGTTTTCAGCCATGCTGAATCCACGGAACTGAAGGACCGCACCGATGAGCCAGCCTCCGATCAATGTCGCCGAACTGACCGTCATGCTGACCCGCAACGGATTGACCCTGACGCCGGATCAGGTGCGGGAAATCCTGCCTGGCGCTGAACTCTTTCGCCAGATGATCGCCCGGGTGAACGCACCCCTCCCGCGAGAGGCCGAACCGGCGCTGACCTTCAATGTGGAGCAACGCTGATGTCGGATGTCCTGACTATTGCCGAAGCGGCGCGTCGGATCGCCGCGAAACAGCTTTCCCCCGTCGAACTGGCGAAATCCCAGCTTGACCGTATCCGCCGGCTGAATCCGCAACTGAACGCGTTCCTGCTGGTGACCGAGGACCGCGCTTTGGCCGATGCCAAGGCCGCCGAGGCGCGCCAGATGGCCGGCGGTCTGCTTGGCCGGTTGGACGGCATTCCGATCGCTCACAAGGACATCTACAACACCGCGGGCATCCGCACGACCGCGCATTCCAAGCTGTTGGAACACAATGTTCCGACCGAGGATGCGCATACGGTGAAGAAATGGTCCGACGCCGGCACGGTCATGCTGGGCAAGCTGGCGACGCATGAATTCGCGTTCGGCGGCCCGTCCTTCGATCTGCCCTGGCCACCCGCGCGCAATCCCTGGAACACCAATCATTTCACCGCGGGTTCGTCTTCGGGCACCGGGGCGGCGGTCGCGGCGGGGCTGATCCTGGGCGGCACGGGATCCGATACCGGCGGGTCGATCCGGGGACCTGCGGCTTTGTGTGGCATTGCCGGGATCAAACCGACCTATGGGTTGTCAAGCCGAGCGGGGATTTTGCCGCTGGCTTTTTCGTTGGATCATGCGGGTCCGATGGCCTGGACGGCCGAGGACTGCGCTTTGCTGCTGCAAGGCATGGCCGGCTACCACGCGGCCGACCCGGCCAGTGCCAATCGCCCGGTGCCGGATTTCACCGCCGATCTGGGCAAGGGGGCCAAGGGTCTGCGCATCGGCGTGGTGCGGCATTTCTTCGAAACCGACCATGAGGCATCCACTGCCACGCGGGCGGGGATCGACGCGGCGATGGATTTCTTCCGCAAGGAAGGGGCGGAGGTTCGCGACATTACGCTGTCTCCCGCGGCGGATTACCATGCGGTTGGCTATCTGATCATGGTGACCGAGGCGTTTACCCTGCACGCGCCCTGGATGCGCGAACGTTTCATGGATTACGGGGAGTTGTTTCGCGACCGCGTGGCTTTGGCGGCAACGGTCGGCGGGGCGGACATGGTGCAGACGGCGCGTCGCCGCCGGGTTCTGTGCCAGGAAATGGCGGCGGCGATGGACGGGCTGGACATCATCGTCAGCGCTTCCGCGGCCGGGGAGGCGCCTCGTTTCACGGACCTGACGAAATGGGCCAACATGGAGAAGCCTTCGTTCACCATGCCGTTCAATGTCACCGGCTTTCCCGCGATCAGCATCTGCACCGGGTTTGGCGAGGGCGGCTTGCCAGTGTCCATGCAGTTGGTCGGCAAGCCGTTTTCCGAGCCGACCGTGTTCCGTGCCGCGCATGCCTATGAGAGCGCGATGTCCTGGCGGACCCGTCGGCCGGCGATGGCGGATTGACAGGCCGAGGCGCCCCAGCCGCCGATTGGCCGGGGCGCCGGAGTAGCCTGCCACCGTCATGCCGGGCAAAGGTCCGGCATCCACGTCTTTGGGTGCCGATCTGGGCCGAATGGCGCATGCCGGATCTCCGCCGACCATAAGGGGACGGCACTGTCGGGCGTGTCGATGATACCGTCGGCGGTACGAGGCGTCCGTGCTTGTTACTTCCGATGCCCCACGCCATGCGTGCACTGTAATCGTGGTGGGTTGGTATCCGCGATCCATGGTCCGAGCGATGAGCCGATCCACAAAGGATCTTTCTCCTAGGTTCCAACTATCCAGACGAACGGAGTGAAGAATGCTCACTGGGCAACTTGCACTGATTGCCGCGTCGATATTCACTGGTGCAGCGGCCTATATCAATATTGCCGAACATCCCGCGCGACTTGGACTCGACGACAAGGCTCTGCTTGCGCAATGGAAACCGAGCTACGCGCGTGGATACGTGATGCAGGCGACGCTGGCGGTGGTTTCTGGCGTGTTTGGGCTCGCGGCCTGCTGGGTTATGGGGGATTGGCGTTGGGCGATCGGCGCGGTCCTGATACTTGCCAATTGGCCGTTCACGTTTCTGGGCATCATGCCGACCAATCACAAGTTGAACGACGTTCCGATCGACAAGGCGGATGCGGCCACGCGCGCCATGCTGATATTGTGGGGACGGTTGCATGCCATCCGGACTTTTCTCGGTATCGCGGCAACGCTGGCCTATCTTTGGGCCATGAACTGAAGGTTCGCCCGCGGGTCCCACGCCCCGGCGCGCGCCATACGGGGTAGTCGTTCCGGTCTGATACCAACCCGTGTCACCTTTGACCGATACGTCCAGGCGTCTGGCTGTCCGCGGCATGGTCGGCGCCGGCCGCGCATCCTCTGATAGGTGTCAATCGTCGCGCTTCCGGCTTCGGGCGACGGCGACCAGCGCCCATCTGTTGTGGGATTTCAGCGCGGGCCGCTATGTTGACCCCAACACGGGACACGACGTCCCCTCGTACAGGAAACGTTCGCATGACTCTGGCAGGCAAGGTTGCGTTGGTCACTGGCGCGGGGAGTGGGATCGGAAGGGCCTGCGCGCTTGCACTGGCCGAGGCCGGCGCAGCGGTCGTCGTCGCCGATATCAATGGTGCCGCCGCAACCGCGACGGCCGAGACGATCGCCCAAGGGCAGAAGCGCGCGGTGGCGGTGACGGCCGATGTGGGGGACCTCGGTCAGATCGATGCGATGGTGAAGCAGGCGATGGCCGCATTCGGGCAGATCGACATCCTGATCAACAACGCCGGCGTCACCCGCAGTGCCTACATCATGGACGTAACCGAGGCGGACTGGGATCGCATCCACCGAGTCAACGCGAAGGGCGTGTTCTTCTGCCTGCAACGTGTCGCCCAGGAAATGATCCCGCGCCGGAGCGGGCGGATCATCAACACCGCCTCGATCGCCGGAAAAGGGTTCGCCGGGACGTCGAATGCCGCCTATGCCGCCAGCAAAGGCGCGGTGATCAGCCTGACCTATACGGCGGCCCAGCAGCTTGCACGTCATGACATCAATGTGAACGCGATCTGTCCCGGGATTACCCGCACACCGCTGGTCAGCGCGATGCTCGCACAGCGCTCGGCGGATCGTGGCATGGCGGTTGAGGATATCGAACGAGAGTTCACCAGCGGCATCCCGCTGGGGCGCGCCAACGATCCGGAGGATATGGC
>CAMBXJ010000443.1 GCA_945871455.1 Asaia bogorensis | reverse complement strand
ACCGGGTTCAACTCAAACTCCGACACCTGATCCTTCAACGTCAGCGCCGCCCGAGACAGCCCCGCCACCAATTTCGCAACGGATGAAAGATCGATCGCGGCCGCCCCTCGGAACCCGGTCAACAACCGAGCCGATTTCAGCGACAGGATCATCCGCGTGGCCTCGGCCTCGCTGACCGGCGCCGGGCTATGCGCCACGTCCCCGAACAACTCGACCGTGACCCCGCCATAGCCCACCATCATGATCGGCCCGAAGGTCGGATCGTTGACCATGCCGATCACCAGTTCATGGCCTTTCGGGGCCATTTTCTGCACCAGCACGCCGTCGATCGTCGCGGACGGCGCATGGCGTGCCACATCCGCCAGCATTGCCGTATAGGCGGCACGCACGGCAGCGGCGTCGGACAGGCCCAGACGCACGCCCCCGGCCTCGGTCTTGTGCGGCAGGTCGGCGGACTGCACTTTCAACGCCACCGGGAAGCCAACCACGGCCGCGGCATCGGCGGCTTCGTCCGCGGTCGTGGCCAGGCGTTCCCGCCCCTCCGGCAGCCAGGCCGCCAGCACCTGTTTGGCCAAATATTCCGGCACCACGGCTGGCAGGCCCGGATACAGCGCGCCCGACACCGGTTCGAATCGTTCTGGCAACGCCCGATCCAGCCCCTCCGCGTAACGAGCCAGTTTTCCCATCGCCACACCGACATTCCGCAGGTCGGAATGCAGGAACAACCCGCACTTCGCCGCCTGGTCCCGCCCGAACACGGATGGCACCGTGTAGGTCCAGACCGTCACCGGCTTGCCGCAGCTCTCCGCCACCGCGCGGATGCGATCGGAATCCAACGAAACCCGCGTCTCACTGGTCAGCGAACTGATCAGCACCACCATGTCGATCTCATCGGACCGAGCCAGGGTCTCCAACGCCGTCATCATCGCCGGGCGCGTGTTGGCGCCCTGGGCCGTGACGTCCACCGGGTTCCCCGACGCCCCATAAGACGGCATCACGGCCCGCAGATCGGCCTGCAAACCGGCGGACAGTCCCGGCACGGTCAGCCCATGCATGGAAAGGGTGTCCGCCATCCAGGCGCCGCCGCCACCCGACGGCGTCACGATCCCCGCGCGCCGACCCCTGGGCAGGGGGCAGGTCAGCACCACACCGGCAATGGCGACCGCCTCGTCGGCATCTTCCGCCTCGATCACGCCGTAGCGCTCGAACACCGCGTGATAGGCGGCGTAAGACCCCGACAGCGACGCCGTATGCGACGCCGCCGCCCGCGTGCCGGCATCGGTACGCCCGACCTTGATCGCGATCACCGGCTTGCGAAGCCGATGCGCCTTCTCCAGCGCGGCCACGAAACGAGGCCCGTTCCGCACCGCCTCACAGAACAGCATCACGGCGGACGTATGCTCGTCTTCCACCATGTAGTCGAGAAAGTCCCCCATGTTCAGATCGGCTTCGTTACCGGTCGAGATCACATAGGAAAACCCGAGACCCGCCGTCTTGCCGCGGTTGAACAGCGCGAAGCCGATGCCGCCGGATTGGGCGATGACGCCAATACGCTTGTCGGACACCAGCACCGCCGACCCGTCGTCTTTCGTTTCGACGGTGGGGCTGAACGTGGTCGCGACCCGGCCCAGCGCGTTGTAGTAGCCCTCGCAGTTCGGACCGCAGGCGCGGATGCCGTATTTCTGGGTGACATCGATCAGGTCCTGCTGCATGTCACCGGCCGATCCGCCTTCCTCGGCGAATCCCGATGAGATGATCAGGGTGTTTTTGACGCCGGCTTTGGCGCATTCCTCCACCGCCGCGGCGACTCCCGCGGCGGGGATCGCCACCAGCGCCAGATCGACCGGCCCGCCGACCGCGCCGATGGACGGGAAACAGGCCAGCCCGTCGATTTCCTGATACGACGGATTGATCGGCAGGATGCGGCCGGGAAACCCGTTTTCCCGCAACTGGTGCAACAGCCGGCCACGGATGCGGTGCAGGTCGGGTGATGCCCCCAGGACGGCGATTGACTCGGGCCAGAAAAAGCTTTGCAGAGGATGCTGGGCCACGGCGCTAGCTCCCCCCCGCGCGCGGTCCGGTGGGTACGTCGCGCCACGCCACGCCTTTGTCGACACGGGCATCCTGGGGCAGGCCCAGCACCCGTTCGGCGATGATGTTCTTCATGATCTCGTCCGTCCCGCCGGCCAGTCGCAGGGCCGGGCTGTAGAGCAACGCTTCTTCGAAAATGCCGGCGACGGGCATCTCCTCGCCCATTGTCGGGCCGGCCATGCCGATCATGTCCAGGCCGTATGACAGGATGTCTTGCAGCTTGTTCGCCGCCACCACCTTGATGATTGACGATTCCGGTCCCGGCGTCTGGCCGCGCGACAACGCCGTCATGCCCCGGAATTTCGTAAACTTCAGCCCTTGGGAGCGGACATAGAATTCCGCCAGCTTCTCCTGCACGGCGACGTTGTCGATGGCCATGCCGTCTTCCAACTCAACCGCTTCGGCCAGTCGGAACAACTCCTGCACATCCGGGCCGGGAGCATCGCGCATGCCGTGGCGTTCGTTCATCAAGGTGGTCAGCGCGACCTTCCAGCCGGCGCCCACCGGCCCGACGCGGCGGGTATCGGGGATGCGGACATTGGTGAAGAATACTTCGTTGAAGTGAGACGACCCCGACACCTGCTTGATCGGACGGATTTCGATGCCCGGTGTCTTCATGTCCAGGATGAAGAACGACAGCCCGGCATGTTTCGCCACATTCGGATCGGTGCGAGCCACGAGAATGCCGAAATCGCTGTAATGCGCGCCGGAGTTCCAGATCTTCTGCCCGTTCACCACCCAGTCGTCACCGTCCTTTTCGGCGCGCGTGCGCAATGCCGCCAGGTCGGACCCGCCGCCCGGTTCGGAGAACAACTGGCACCAGACTTCCTCCGCCCGCATCGCTTTCTGCACGAAGCGTTCGCGCTGTTCGGCGGTGCCCCAGGTGCAGATGGTCGGCTGCGCCAGGTTGATGCCGATGCCGAAAATGCCGGACAGGACGTCGTATTTCGCCTCTTCCTGGTTATAGATGACGTTCTGGATCTGGGTACCGCCCTGGCCGCCCCATTCCGTGGGCCAGGGAATGCCGACGAACCCGGCGGCAAATTTGCGGCGCTGGAAGTCCTTCGCCTTCTCCATCGCGCCCGGAGCATCCTGGCCGCGGCGATAGCCTTCCACGGCGCCGGGTTTCCGCTTTTCGGCGTTGGCATCAAGAAACGCGCGGGCCTTGGCGCGGAACGCGGCTTCTTCCTGGGTGTCTTCAAAGTCCACGGTCGTATCTCCCTCTCAGGGTTTATGGCTTGACGGCGACTTTGCTGGCGTGCTGTCGCACTTGCGGGCCAGCGTCGCCTCAGGCCGCTTGCAGGTCGGTGTTGCGGGTGCGCAGTTCCGCGACAAGGCGCAGTTTCCATTCGCGCGCGCCGCCCAGCGAAAGGCCCAGCAACTTGGCGCGCCGGTAATACAGATGACAATCCATCTGCCAGGTGAACCCCATGCCGCCATGCGTCTGGATGTTCTCCTTGGTAACGAACCAGCCGGCTTCGGTGGCGGAAATCCGTGCGACGGAGGCCGCGATCGGCAGTTCGGCCGCCTCGGTGTGCACCGCCCAGGCGCCGTAATAGGCGTTGGATCGCGCCATCTGCACTTGGATATACATCTCCGCGATCTTGTGCTTGATGCCCTGGAACGA
>CAMBXJ010000442.1 GCA_945871455.1 Asaia bogorensis | reverse complement strand
TGGTGTACAAGATCGACGATCTGACCCTGCAACGCCGCCTGGGGTTTGTCGGCCGATCCCCACGCTGGGCGACGGCATGGAAATTTCCCGCCGAACAGGCCACCACCGTATTGCGCGAGATCCGCATCCAGGTGGGCCGCACGGGCGCGTTGACCCCGGTCGCGGAACTGGAACCAGTCAATGTCGGGGGCGTCCTGGTGGCGCGTGCCACGTTGCATAACGAGGACGAGATCACCCGCAAGGACGTCCGTGTCGGCGACACGGTGATCCTGCAACGCGCGGGCGACGTGATCCCTCAGATCGTCTCGGTCATCCTGGAACATCGCCCGCCCGAGTCCGTGCCCTACACCTATCCCGACACCTGCCCCGCCTGCGGCAGCCACGCCGTGCGCCCTCCGGGGGAGGTCGTCCGCCGGTGCACCGGTGGGCTGATCTGCCCGGCGCAGCGGGTGGAACGGCTGATCCATTTCGTCTCCCGCGGGGCGTTCGACATCGACGGTCTTGGCGAGAAGATCATCACCGAGTTCTACGAGAAAGGATGGCTGACCGGACCCGCGGACCTGTTCCGTCTGAAGGATCGGGAACCCGAGATCGTGCAGCTAAAGGGATGGGGCAAGGAAGCGGGAAAGAAATCCCAGCCCGATCGGAAGCGTGTGCGCAATCTGTTGCAGGCGATCGAGAACCGACGCAGCGTGCCGCTGGATCGGTTCATCTTCGCGCTCGGCATCCGCCACATCGGGGAGGCAAACGCCAAGCTTTTGGCCCGACACTACACGAGCCTGGAAAATCTCACGACCAACCTGGCCAAAGCCAATATCATCGGATCCGACGAACGCAGCGAGTTGGGCAATATCTCCAGCATTGGCCCCGTGATTGCCGAGGAATTAGTGGATTTCTTTGGCGAACCCAGGAATTTGGCGACGATCGGCGCCTTGACGGAGGTGGTGGCGGTCGAGACCGTCGTCCCAATGGACGTCAGCGACAGTGCCCTGAGCGGCAAGACGATCGTCTTCACGGGCACCCTGGAAGCCATGACGCGGCCAGAGGCCAAGGCGCGCGCCGAGGCGCTCGGTGCCAAGGTGATCGACAGCGTCTCCAAAAAGACGGACCTGGTCGTGGTCGGCGCGGACGCGGGGTCCAAAGCACGAAGAGCGACGGAGTTGGGGGTAACGACGATCAGCGAAGAGGAATGGTTGGCGTTGGCCAATTCATGAAACGGCCGCCGCGCGGTCCGGGTCGTTGGTCGGGGCGGGATCGAGGGTTGGATCCTGCCAGATCAGCGTCAGCTCATGCTTGTTGTGGAACAGGTGACACAGTCGCGCCCCCGGAATTGCGCCAAAGTCGTCCGCAAACGGATAATCCGCTTCCCCTTGAAACTTCACCGAGCAGATAATCCGCCGGGCGCCCCCCGGCTCTGTCCACCGGCGCACCAGATCGAGAATCCGATCGGGATAGGCGATTACATCGCTGAAAAGCCAATCCACCGGTTCGGCCGCCAGGGCGAACGCACTTTCGCGCCGTTCCGTAACCTGTGGCATCGCGGCAACGGCGGGATCCAGTGGCGCCTTGTCCACCGCCACGACGCGCGCGCCCAAACGCGCCAAGGCCCATGTCCAACCCCCGGGGGACGCGCCCAGATCCAGGCAGGTTTCCCCGGGCAGCGGCCACGCCCCCATCCGCACGCATGCCTCCCACAGTTTCAGATAGGCTCTGCTGGGAGGGCCGGTCCGGTCCTCGACGAATCGTGGCTCCCCATTCACGAAGGGGCTGGATTTTGTCGGACTGGCCAGCATCAGGTCCGGGGCGAGCAGGGTCCAAGCCCCCAGATGACCGGTCGGCGCCGCGGCGGGAAATGCCAACGGCGGCGCCTTCACCGGGGGAAGATTGTCCTGGATCAGCGCCAGGCGCCGGAAATAGGCAACAGGGTAGGCGGACCAATTGCGCTGCATGGCGCGCAACGCATTGGCCGCGGCCTTTACCGACGGCACCGCAATCGCCCGCGGGTTGGTCCAGATGTCCAATGCCCAGGCGACTTGCGCCGGCGGGTCGGGCGACAATGCCAACCGGCCATGCCAAGCCGATACCCCAATGCCGAGACGTGTCAGTTCGGCCAGCAGCGGCGCCTCGAAGCCGTCCGCCGCCAGATAGGCGGCTCGACATACCGGAGGATCTTCGGTCATGGGCATCGTCCGGTCATCGCGGCCTGTGCGTCATCGCGCCCGCAGGGCCGATAGACCCAGCAGCAGCCATCCGATCATCAGGACGGTGCCGCCGATCGGCGCGGCCATGCCGACGCGGAACTGACCGACGGCCAGGGCATAGACCGCACCGCAGAACAGCACCGATCCAAGCGCGAACGCCATCCCGGCCGCGTCGGCCAGAAAGCCGCCGCGAGGGGCCCAGAGTCCACAGGCGAGCAGAGCCAGCGCGTGCCAGCCCTGCATCTGCACCGCGCTGTGCACCATGCGCAAAGCCGATGGCTCCAGATGCGCCAGCCCGTGAGCACCCAACGCCGCCATGGCCACCGCACCAAACCCCAGCAGCGCGCCCAGTCCGATCCACAGCCGTTGCATGGTCACGACCCCTTGTTATCGCCTCATCTTACTGCCTCTGGCCCGGCGGCCTGCACCCCTGTTCCACCAAACCGTCGATTCCTATAGCATCGTCCACCATGCCCCGCGGTGACCTGTTTCCAGAGATCGGACCATACGAGACCGGCTACCTGCCGTTGTCCGCCGAACATGTCATGTATTGGGAACAGGTGGGGAATCCGCGCGGTCAACCCGCCTTGTTCCTGCATGGGGGGCCAGGTGCCGGCGCCGGCGCGGTGCATCGACGCTTCTTCGACCCGAGCTTTTGGCGCACCGTCATCTTCGACCAGCGCGGCGCCGGTCGGTCCCGCCCATTGGGAAGCCTGGAGAACAACACCACCCCGGATCTGGTTGCCGATATAGAGACCCTGCGCCGCCAGCTGGGCATCGACCGTAGGCTTCTGTTCGGCGGCTCCTGGGGGTCTACCCTGGCATTGGCCTACGCCCAGGCCCATCCGGATCGCGTATCGGGTTGCGTCCTGCGCGGCGTGTTCCTGGGCCGAGCGCTGGAGGTGGAATGGTTCCTGTATGGCATGTCGGCGGTGTTCCCGGACGCCCACGCGCAGTTCAGCGGTTATCTGCCGGAACAGGAACGCGGGGATCTGCTCGGGGCTTACTTGAAGCGGCTGATCGATCCGGATCCGGCGGTCCATCTGCCGGCGGCGCGGGCCTGGTCGATCTACGAAGGCACATGCAGCACGCTGCTGCCCAGTCCGGAAACCGTGTCCTCCTTCGCCCAGGATCGGACCGCGCTGGGCTTGGCCCGGATCGAGGCCTTCTACTTTGCGCACAACCTGTTCCTGCCACCGGGTGGGCTGCTCGGCGGCATGGGCCGAATCGCCCATGTCCCGGCGGAAATCGTGCAAGGCCGCTACGACATGGTCTGCCCGCCTCGGACGGCGTTCGAGCTCGCGGCGTCCTGGCGGGGCGCCCGCCTGACCGTTGTGCCCGACGCCGGGCACTCGGCCTTGGAACCCGGGATACGGCGTGCACTGGTTGCCGCGGTCGAGCGGTTTCGTGGCGGCCGATAGGGAGAAGATAAGATGAAGGTTGGCGTGATCGGCCTCGGCACCATGGGGATGGGCGCCGCACTGAACCTGCTGCGCAAGGGCCATGCGGTCACCGGGTGCGAGCTACGGGAAC
>CAMBXJ010000441.1 GCA_945871455.1 Asaia bogorensis | reverse complement strand
TTGCTTCGCTGCGCTCGCAATGACAGCGACCACCCATAGGTCAGTGGTTGGGGCGGTTGGTATTAGGTCATGGCGCCGGGTAGGCCCGCCATGCTCAAACAGATACGGGTGGCTCGTCCCGACGGGTTTCGCAACGTTCCAGCCCGTCGGACCGCGGTTCGGATTGCATCCGCGATCCGGTCCGCCACCCAGCCCCGCCATCGGCGAAAACAACACATGGCCCTTGTGGGACGGGACGGACGGACCGGACCGATCAGCCGATGGCGGGTTGGGCGCTCAATGCGCCCCGTCGCCCACCTCGATCACCGCATCGACCGCGAATGCGCCTTCCCCCTCCGGCATCGCGAAGACCGGGTTCAGGTCGATCGACAGCAGATTGGGACCCGCCGCGACCGCGAACGCGGACAGGCGCGCCAACGTCTCGGCCAACGCCTTGATGTCCACCGGCTTGCGTCCCCGCGCCCCCAGCAGCAGCGGCGCACCTTTGATGGACCGGATCATCTGCTCCGCCACGTCCGCGCCGAACGGCGCGCGCCGGAACACGACGTCCTTCATCACTTCGACGAAGATGCCGCCCAGGCCGAACATCGCCATCGGGCCGAACACCGGATCGCGATGGATGCCCAGGATGCACTCGACGCCGCCCTTGAGTTGCTTGGCGACCAGCACACCCTCTATCTTCGCGTTCGGTGCGGCTGCCTTGGCGCGTTCCAGCAACGTCGCGTAGCCCTCTCGCACCGCGGCCGCATCGCCGATATCCAGCAGCACGCCGCCGATTTCTGATTTGTGCAGGATGTCCGGCGACAGGATCTTCATCACCACCGGGAAGCCGAATTTCTCGGCCGCGGCGACGGATTGATCGGCACTGGTGCACTCGGCTTCCGGCGCGGACTGGATGCCGGCGGCGGCCAGCATCCGTTTCGCCTCGGCTTCCGTCGGCGTGGCGGCCGGCAGTGTGACCGGCGGCACCGTGGGCGCTGGCGCGCCGGGGGGGGCGGCGAAGGCGGCGCCGTAGCGGCCCATGGCATCGATCGCGATCACGGCCCGGGTCGGGTCTTCGTGCACGACCCAGCCATCGGCCTCCAGCTCATCGCGCCGATCCTGCGGAACGATCACGGACAGGCAATACAGCCGCCCGGGATTTTCGTTCAGCACCACGTTCAGTTGCTCCCGCGTGTCGGGCCAGCGGCGGGACGACGCGGACATGCTGAAGAATCCCAGCACCGAGGTGTAGCCGCCCTCCCGCACCATCGATTCGGTGAATGTCTTGACCAGGGAAACATCGTTGGCGACCTGGGCGGTCGCGTCGACCGGATTGCGCGGCGCGCAGAAGGGTACCAGCGCGCGCAGGCGCTGCTGGGCGTCCAGCGGCATTTCCGGCATCGCCAGGCCGACGCTTTCGGCAACGTCGCTGATCAGCACGCCGGCGCCACCCGAAACCGTGATCACGCCCAATGTGTTCTTCACCGGGTAGATCTTGCGGGTCGCCGTATGGGCGATATCCAGCATCTCCTCGGAGTTGCGGGCGCGCACCACGCCGAATTCGTTCATCACCGCTTCGGTCACCGCGTCATCGCCGGCGATCGAGGCGGTGTGCGACTTCGCGGCCTTGGTCCCGAGTTCGCTGCGGCCGACCTTTTGCATGATGATGGGCTTCTTGGCGGCGCGGGCGGCTTCCAAGGCGGCGATCAGTCCGGGCGCCTCCCGGATGCCTTCCGCATAGACGGCGATCACGTCCACGTCGGGACTTTCCGCCAGCCAGCCGATGCACTCCCCGACCGTGACGTCGCCCTCATTGCCGGTCATCACGCAAAGGGATGCGCCGATGCCGCGGTTGCGGGCGAGGGTGTAGAGATGCGTGCCATAGGCGCCGGACTGGCTGGCGATGCCAATGCGTCCCAGCACGGGCCAGCCGGAATCGAAGGATGACGAGAAGGTCGCGTAATAGGCCCGTCTGGCATCGAAGACGCCGAGGCAGTTGGGGCCGAGAATGCGCATGCCGTAGGACCGCGCGGTCGCCACCATCTTGGCCTGGGCGATTGCGCCATCATCGTCCATTTCCGCGAATCCGGCGGTGAACATCACGATGGCCTTGACGCCGCGCTTGCCCAGTTCCTCGACCGCCGGCGCGGCGACGTCCGCCGGCACGGCCACGATCGCCACATCCGGGGTGGCCGGCAAATCGGCGATGGAGGCGTAGGCTTTCAGGCCCTGCACCTCGGCGCGGTTGGGGTTGATCGGGTAAAGGTCACCCTGGAACCCCTGGGAGCGCATGAAGGCGATCGGTCGGCCGCTGATGCGGGTCGGATCGCTGGACGCGCCCAGAACGGCGACCGATCTTGGGGCGAGGAGGGGGGTCAGGCCGGAGAAGCGCGATGCGGTTGCGGACATGATGACGGACATTTCCCAATACTGGATGGCGGGGCGGTGGCGCGCTCATGGTGGTGCGCCTTCCTGGAGGCAGTCTGACGGTTTGCCGCTTGGGTCGCAACCGGGGAAGGGCGGAGGCTTCCGCCCCAACGGCCTTGGTTTCGCGATCCTGGAGCAAAGCCCGTCGGCGGGGTTGAAAAATCGTAACCCGCTTTTCAATACGATGCGGACAAACGAACGGCGTGCTAACGTCGCACGTCAGAACCCGCCCCGATCATGAGGGCCGGTCAGAACCGGGAGCCACGCCTTTGAAACGCAGGACCCTTTTGCAAGCCGGCGGTGCCGCCGCAGCCTTTGCCCCCACACGCTTCGCCATCGCCCAGCCAGCCAATGCGCGCACCCTGCGTTTCGTCCCCCAGGCCAACCTCACCTTGCTGGACCCAGTCTTCACCACCGCCCAACCCACCGTGCATCACGGCTGGGCGATCTATGACCTGCTGTTCGCGGTGACGTCCAAGCTGGAAGTCAAACCGCAGATGGCGGAGGGTTTTTCTCTCTCCGACGATGGCCGCACCTACACCATCAAGCTGCGTGACGGCCTGAAATTCCATAACGGCGAACCCGTGCGCGCCCAGGATTGCGCGCCCAGCCTGATCCGCTGGGCTCGGCGGGAGGCGATCGGCCAGACGATCTGGCAATATGTCGATGAATGTGTCGCGCAGGACGACCGCACGATCCGGATCAAGCTGAAGCGCCCGATTGCCGTGTTCATGGAAGCCCTCGCCCGCGGTGGCGCGTCCGTCGCCTTCGTTATGCCGGAGCATGTGGCGAAGACCGACCCGTTCAAGCAGATCACCGAACATATCGGCTCCGGTCCATACCGCTTCCTGCCGGACGAATATAATTCCGGCGCCCATGTCGGCTATGCCCGCTTCAATGGCTACGTGCCTCGGCAGGAACCCGCGGAATGGATGTCCGGCGGCAAGGTCGCGCATTTTGAGCGTGTGGAATGGCGCGTCATCCCCGACGCCGCCACCGCCGCCGCCGCACTGCAAAACGGGGAAGTGGACTGGTATGAGCAGGTGCAACCCGATCTGGTCCCCCTGCTGGCCCGCAACTCGTCCATCGTGCTCGGCTACCACAATCCCACCGGCTATAACGGGGTTCTGCGCTTCAACCATCTGAACCCACCGTTCAACAATGTCGCGGTGCGCCGAGCGGTGATGATGGCGGTGAGCCAGGATGATTATATGGCGTCTGTTACCGCGGGCGATTCCAAGGCCTACACCGTCTGCAAGTCGGTGTTCCCGTGCGGCACGCGCTATGGCGTGGAGATCGGCGGTGCGGCGATGCAGGCCAATATCGA
>CAMBXJ010000440.1 GCA_945871455.1 Asaia bogorensis | reverse complement strand
ACCATGCCCGGGCGCAGTTCGGCCAATGCCTCCGGGCTGAAGCCGCGGGCGGCCAGGGTCCCGGGGCGATAGGACTGGCTGAACACATCCGCGGTGCCGGCCAGTTCCCGCAGGCGCGCATGCTGATCGGCTTCCCGCAGGTCCAGGTGCGCGGACAGCTTGCCGATGCCGGTATCGAGATCGAGTTGCCCGGAATCCGCCAGTCCGGCGCGGGTGATCTTCAGGACATCCGCGCCATGTTCGGCCAGGGTGCGCGCGCAGGTCGGGCCGGCGATCACGCGCGTCAGGTCCAGCACTCGCACGCCGGACAGCGGCCGGTCGCCGAACGGCAGGGGGCGCGGCGGGGCGTCGCCGATGCGGGTGATTTCCACCGCCGGCAGCACCGAAATGGCCTGTGCGTGCGGATGGCTGTCCCACTCGGCATGGGTGCGCACGAAGCCGGCGCAGGCGCCCCCTTCATGCAGCATGGTCTCCAACGCCTCGCCGTCACCCTGGCCGATGGCGGCGGTAACGGAATCCAGGTCGTCGGGCACGCCGAGCAGGCGAAGCGCCTGGTCGCGGAGATTGGGAAAATTCGTGTGAAGAAACAGCCAGCGCCCATCCCGGGTCGGGTAGAAGCGCATCAGCGGCGCGAAGTCGCGGTCGGCCGGCTTGCCGGCGATGCTCATGTAACGGCCGCTGCGCAACGAAACCGCGGCCGCGGGCACGTCCACTGTCACGGTCTGGGTGCGCCCGGTCTTGATCCGCCACAGTTCCGACGCGGCCACGCCGGTTGCCGCCAGGACGCCGGCGCCCGCGGTGCCGATCCGGTAACGGGTCGGCAGCACAGGGTCGTCTCCGGTGATCGTGACCCGCTCGCCGGCCGAACGGGGCAGGTTCCCGATATCGAGCAGTTCGTCCAGGGCCGCGTGAGCCAGGCCGCGATTATGTGCCATTCCGCCGTCCTCCGCTTTGGTGCCTGACAGTGCCGGTCGATCCGCTGGCTCGCAAGCCTGGAATAGGTTTGTGCGGGGCTGGCGGACGGTGTCGGAGAATTTGACGGTCGCGCATGACAGTTGCGAGACCGCGATCGCAACCCATTGGAAAGTTTCCAATTCCCTACATGGCACAACTTATGCATATCAGTTCTCACGTAACACAATGTGTCCGCCAAAAGTCGCGGGCATGACAGGGGAGTTCAACGGGATGGCGTCTGTCGGGGACAGCCTCGCCAATTGCCGGAATATCGGGCTGGCAATGTTCGTCACAGTGCTGGTCGCGGCACTTTCATGCCTGCCGACGCACGTCATCGCCTTTCTGCTCGGCTGGATCGCGCTTTCGATCCCGGTGGGCATCGTGGTCGGCCACTGCGCGCTGAGCGAGCGGTAAAGTCTCCTGGCGTGACCGGACCGGCGGCGCGCTGTTGGCGCGCGGTCCGTATGGTCGCGATCAGACTTCTTCGATCTGCTCCACACCAGGCAGCAATTTCAGCGCCTGGGCCAGTCGGGGCGTCACCGAATAACGGCCGGGCAGGGCGATTTCGACGCTCTGCGCGGTATCCAGGCGCGGCACCAGGATCACCCGGCCCTTGCCGCCGCTTTCCCGGCCCAGCAGATCGCGGATATGCGGCACCGACGCGGTCTCCCGCAGCCAGATCCGGATCGCCGCCCCGGTGGCCGCGGCGGCCTCGTCCAAGGTGGTCACGTCGAAAGCGGTGATCCGCAGCGCCTCTCCGTCCATTTTCAGTTCCGCCGTCACCACCACATTCGATCCGGCGACCAGGATTTCCCGTGATGCGGTCAGCACTTCGCTGAAACAGGTGACCTCGACCGAGCCCGAGGCGTCGGAAATCCGCACCCAGGCCATGCGGCTGCCGGTGCGGGTGATGCGTTCCTTGCTGTTGACGACCGTGCCGGCGATCTTGGCGCGGGTCAGCCCGCCCTGGGCACGCGCCTCTATCTGGCTGGTGGGGACGGTGCCCATGCGACGCAGCGCCTGGGTGTAGGCATCCAGCGGATGAGCGGTCAGATGGAATCCCACGGCTTCCGATTCAAAGGCCAGGCGTTCCAGTTGCGGCCAGTCGGCGATGGCGGGCAGGCGCAGCGGTTCGGGCTTGCTGGTGGTGCCGCCGAACAGACCGATCTGTCCGCTTTCCTTTTCCTCGGCCACCGCCTGGGCGCGGCGAAGAACGGTTTCCGAGGCCGCGAACAATCGCGCCCGATTGGCCTCCAGACGGTCGAAGGCACCGGCGCGGACCAGGTTTTCGATCTGCATGCGGTTGATCTGGCGCGGGTCGATCCGGGCGGCGAAATCGGGAATATCCGCGAACGGCGTATCGCCGCGCACCGTTTCAAGCGACCGCATGGCGGCGAACCCGACCTTCTTTATGGCCGCCAGGGCGTAACGGATGGCCAGCTTGCCGTCATCCATGCGCTCCACCGAGAAATCGGTACAAGAACGATTGATGTCGGGCGGCAGGATGCGGGTGCCGGCGCGTTCGGTTTCCTGCTTCAACGCCGCCAGCCGGTCGGTATTGTTGACGGCCAGGCTCATGCAGGCTGCGATGAAGACTTCCGGGTGGTTGGCTTTCAGCCAGGCGGTCTGATAGGCGACCAGGGCATAGGCGGCGGCGTGCGACTTGTTGAAGCCGTAATCGGCGAACTTGGCCATCAGGTCGAAAACTTCGGTGGCCTTCGCGGGATCGATACCGCGCTCGATGGCGCCCTTGGTGAAAATGTCGCGTTGGGCTTCCATTTCAGCGGCGATCTTCTTGCCCATCGCGCGACGCAACAGATCCGCGCCGCCCAGGCTGTAGCCCGCCATGGTTTGGGCGATCTGCATGACCTGTTCCTGATAGACCATGATCCCATAGGTCTCTGACAGGATGTCATGGATGACCGGGTGCGGCGATTCCCATTTCTCGCCGTGCTTGCGCCGGCAGTAATCGGGAATGTTGGCCATTGGGCCGGGGCGATACAGCGCCACCGCGGCGATCAGATCCTCGAACCGGTCGGGGCGCATCTGACGCAGGGTGTCGCGCATGCCCTGGCCTTCCATCTGGAACACCCCGCCGGCATCGCCCTTCGCCAGCATGTCGTAGGTCTTCTTGTCGTCCAGCGGCAGCCGGTCCAGATCGACCGTGATGCCAAGGCCCTTGAGGAAGTTTTCCGCCCGTCGCAGGATCGTCAGCGTGGTCAGGCCAAGGAAGTCGAATTTGACCAATCCCGCCTGCTCGACATGTTTCATCGAGTATTGGGTGACCAGGAAGTCCGATTTCGGATCGCGATACAGCGGCACCAGTTCGACCAGCGGCCGGTCGCCGATCACCACCCCGGCGGCATGGGTGGACGCGTGTCGATACAGACCCTCGATCTGCAGCGCGATTTCCAGCAGGCGGGCGATGCCCTCGTCCTCGTCGCGCAACGCCTGCAAGCGGGGTTCACCGTCGACCGCCTGCTGTAACGTTACGGGCTTGGCGGGATTGTTCGGAATCAGCTCCGCGACTTTGTTGACCTGGCCGTAGGGAAGGCCGAGCACGCGACCGACGTCGCGGACGGCGGCGCGGGCCTGGAGTTTGCCGAAAGTAATGATCTGGGCGACCCGGTCGCCGCCATATTCGCGGCGGACATAGTCGATGACCCGGTCGCGGCCTTCCTGGCAGAAGTCGATGTCGAAGTCGGGCATCGACACGCGTTCCGGGTTCAGGAAGCGTTCGAACAGCAGGTTGAACTGCAACGGGTCCAGATCGGTGATGGTCAGCGCCCA
>CAMBXJ010000439.1 GCA_945871455.1 Asaia bogorensis | reverse complement strand
TGCCGGGCTTGGGGGTCTCGTCGGCGTCCATGCCAAGCCGAACCGCGACGGACGGGGAGGTTGCGATGCCGAAGCGGGCAACCAAGGCGCGGGCATCGGCGAAGCTGGTCGGGTCCGGCACGGTCGGACCGGACCCGATGACGGCGGGATCGTCGCCCGGCACGTCGCTGATCGCCAGGGTGACAACTCGCGCCGGGGCCGCCGCGGCGGCCAGGCGGCCCCCCTTGATCGCGGACAAATGCTTCCGGACGGCATTCATCTCGGTAATGGTGGCCCCGCAGGCCAGCAGCGCCCGATTGACGGCCTGTTTGTCGGCCAAGGTCAGGCCGGGGGCCGGAGCGGCAAGCAGCGCGGAGGCGCCACCGGACATCAGCGCGATCACCAGGTCGTCCGGTCCCAGGCCGCGCACCCGTTCCAGCAGGCGCTGGGCGCCGCGTTCGCTATTGGCGTCCGGGACGGGGTGAGAGGCTTCAATGACCTCGATCCGCCGTGTCGGCACGGCATGGCCGTAGCGGGTGACGACGGTGCCTTCCAAGGCGACATCCGGCCAGGCGTCTTCAAGCGCCGCGGCCATCACGGCGGCGGATTTTCCGCCCCCTACCACAATGCAGCGTCCGTGGGTCGGTTTGGCGGGCAAATGGGGGGCCAGGACCTTGCGCGGGTCCGCCGCGGCGACCGCCGAGTCGAACAATGTCCGCAACACGGCGCGCGCCCGTGTATCATCCCACATCAAGGGACCAGACCATCGGCGGTTTCCTCTCTTTGGCTGCCGATGCAGTATGGCGAACTTGCGGTCCCGACGCCATGTTAGGCGATACCAAAGACGGAGAATTGTCATGACGACACCGGAACTCGACCAGGCCACACAGACCGAGTTGGAAGCCGCGGCGTTCCGTCGGCTGGTTCAGCATCTGCGCGAACGCACTGATGTGCAGAATATCGATATGATGAATCTGGCGGGGTTCTGCCGGAACTGCCTCAGCCGCTGGTACCGGGAAGCCGCCCAGGAAAGCGGTATCGGGTTGGCCGATGCGGATGCGCGGGAGGTCGTCTACGGGATGCCATACAAGGACTGGCAGGCGAAATATCAGAAGGAGGCGACCGCCGAACAGAAGGCCGCTTTCGCCAAAGCCAATCCAGGACATTGACCCGGAGGTCGCGCCCCGCTATCCCCGCGCGCTTCGTTGGCGCGGGGATTGAGTGATGGCGGCCAAACCGATTACCGAGGAACAGATCAAGACGGGCGGCGTCGCGGCCGACCGGTTGCGCAGCATTGTCGAGCGCATCGAGCGGCTGGAGGAAGAGCGCAAGGCGCTCGGCAGCGATATCAAGGACATCTACCAGGAAGCGAAATCGGCGGGATTCGACGTTAAGGTGTTGCGGCAGTTGATCCGCATCCGAAAGCAGGAAGCCGCTGAAGTCGAAGAACTGGAAACGATGCTGGATGTCTACCGGCGCGCGCTGGGGATGTAATACTGACAGGTTGCAACCGCTGCATACTTGGGTACGTTAGGAAAATTGCAGTGGGACTTGTTGTAATTTTTCGCCGGAACGCTTAAATTTGACTGGCCCTGGCGATGTTGCCCTTGCGACCTCGCCTGTCCCGGTCGGGTGGGCGGTCGGCGGATGGTGCATACGCGTCATCCGCCGATGACTTATAGCGCCGGTCGCTTTTTTCATTGCCATTGGGCGGTCGTAATGCCAACCGACCGAACCAGTGACCCACGGCGACAACGGCCGCTGTCGAGGCGAGCGCAGCGAAGCAATCCAGGGCAACCAACAGGATCGATCGGGCCAGGACGCCGGATTACTTCGCTGCGCTCGCAATGACAGCGGGCCACCCATAGGTCAGTGGTTGGGACGGCTGTAGGGCGGGCGGCCTCAACCGTGCAGCCGCACCAGCGCCTCGTGATTGGCGCGGATCACCAGCATCCGGCGGATTTTCTGCGTTGGCGTCAGCAGCCCATTCTCGACCGTGAACGGCTCGACAACCGCATGCCTCCGCACTCTCTCTGTCACCGATAACCGATGATTCGCTCGGCTTACCGCCACCGCGACCGAGACGTCGTCGTGCCCTTCCGCCGGCACCAGCAGTGCCGTCAGCCCGGCCCGCCCGTCGCCCGACACCACCGCCTGGGCGATTTCGGGCTCCGCCATCAGGATGCCCTCAACCCGTGCCGGTGAGACGTTTTCGCCGCCGGACAGCACGATCATGTCTTTCTTGCGATCCGTGATGCGCAGGTATCCATCCCGGTCGAGCACGCCGATATCGCCAGTGTGCAGCCAGCCGTCCCGGATGGTCGCCGCGGTGTCGTCCGGCCGCCCCCAGTAGCCGTCCATCACCAGATCGCCACGCACCAGGATTTCCCCATCCTCGGCGATTTTCAGGTCGACGCCTTTCAGGACCGTCCCCACGGTTTCGATCCGGATGCCGTCGGGCGGATTGGCGCTGATGACGGGGCCGGCCTCGGTCTGGCCATAGCCCTGCAGAACATTCAGACCCAGGGCGAGGAAGAACCGCCCCACCTCGGGTTCCAACCGAGCGCCGCCGGACATCGCGGCGACGACACGGCCACCGAACCGGGCGCCGACCTTGGCGCGCACCATGCGATCCAGCAGCGGATCGATCAGCCGCTCCACAAGCGACAGCGGTTGGTGGTCCAGCCGTTTCAGCCCGATTGCCAGTGCCTTGCGGAACAATGCCTGCTTCCAGGGCCTCTGCCGCTCCACCTGCGCCAACACGCGTGTCCGGATCACCTCCAGCACGCGCGGCACCGCGGCCAGCACGGTTGGGCGCGCGGTGAGCATGTCGGCGGCCAGGTGTTCGACACCGCGCGCATAGACGATCTCGGTGCCGATGCTGAGGAGGAAGAACTGCCCGACCGTGTGTTCGTAACTGTGAGAGAGCGGCAGGTAGGACAGATAGGTTTCGTCCTTCAGGCCCAGCGGACGCACCAGTTCGAATGCGCCGGCGCAGTTCGACAGAATGCAGCGATGCGGCAGCATCACGCCCTTTGGCGCCCCTCCGGTGCCGGAGGTGTAGATCAGGCAGGCCAAGGCGGTGGGGGGGATGCCTGATGCGTCCGCCGCGATGTCGTCGCATGGTGCGGTGTCACCGACGATCGTCGCCCAGTCCGGACCGTCCATTGTGACCAGAAGGTCCAAGCCGCCGGATTGCTCCCTGGCTGCCCGGAAGCGGTCTGCCAGGACAGTCGAGGAAACGACGGCTGCCCGCGCCCCGGAATCGCGCAAGATATGCGCATGGTCGTCGACGGTATTGGTCGTGTAGGCCGGCACCGGGACGGCACGGATCGCCATCAGGGCGGTCTCGACG
Source organism: Asaia bogorensis (assembly GCA_945871455.1). Classification (GTDB taxonomy): domain Bacteria; phylum Pseudomonadota; class Alphaproteobacteria; order Acetobacterales; family Acetobacteraceae; genus Rhodopila. The sequence continues at coordinate 419 of CAMBXJ010000439.1, read as the reverse complement.
ATCGGGTATTCGGGCCGGTTCTCGGCGCAGATGACGACGCGATCTCCGGCTGACACGCCGGCGGCGCGCAGATGGCGGGCGCAGGATGCGGTCATGCGACCGAATTCGCCCCACGACACGGAATGCCACGCGCCATCACGAAAATGGCGCAGCATTTTCTTGGCTGGCCAGGCGCGTGCCAGGCTCAGCATCATTGCGGCGAGATTGGGCCAGGTCGGATAGGTCTGCACGTGTCCATCCCAAGAGTTGAGTTGCGCCGGATGCAACCCTTTGACGGATGGTATTCCTACCTTACATGCAGAGAGATTGCAGCAGTCCAAGGATCAGCGCCCGATGTCCGAGACCAGCCTGGCCGTAGCCGCCGCCGACCCCCTGCCGGCCTGGGATCTGTCCGATCTTTACCCCTCGCCCGACAGCCC
>CAMBXJ010000438.1 GCA_945871455.1 Asaia bogorensis | reverse complement strand
GGGGAAGTTGGCTGGGTGACCCAGTCGCAGCTCGATCCGTCCATCGCCCGCATGGTCACCGAAATGCCGCCGGGCGCCATCAGCAATCCCGTCAAGGTCCCGGGCGGCTTTTCCATCGTCACCTTGCAGGGCAAGCGGGAACTGGGTCGTGACCTGGCCACCGCGGTCAGCGTGCGGCAGGTGTTCCTGCCCTTCAGCTCCCCCCTGAACCCGCAGGCGCCGACCGATCAGCAGCGGCAGTTGCTGGAAAAGGCGCGTGGCATCAGCGGCAGCGTCCGTAGCTGTGAACAGATGGAAGAGGTCGCGCGCGCCAACAACTCGCCCCGCCCCGCCGACCCTGGCGAGATCAAGCTGGAAACCGTCAGTCCGCCCGGCTTCCGCCAGTTGCTGGCCTCCCTGCCCATCGGGCGCGCCAGTGAGCCGCTGGTCAGCGTCGAAGGCATCGCGGTCATGATCGTGTGCGGGCGCGAGCAGAAGAACATGGCCAGCATGTCGAAGGGCGAGGCCCAGCGGCAGCTCCTGAACGAGCGGGTCGAGCTGCTGTCCCGCCAGATGATGCGCGACCTGCGCCGCCAGGCCACCATCGAGCAGCGCGGCAGTGTCTGACGGGTTGAGCGTTCCTCCCACACCGGACTCTCCGCCGCTTCGCGATGTCATCGCCCGCCACGGGCTGAACGCGCGCCGCTCGCTTGGGCAGCATTTTCTGCTGGATGGCAACCTGACCGCGCGTATCGTGCGCGAGGCGGGCTCGCTGACCGGCCGGCACGTGATAGAGGTCGGGCCTGGACCCGGCGGCCTTACCCGCGCGCTGCTGGCATCCGACGCGACCAGCATCACCGCGATCGAGCTGGATCGCCGCGCCGTGTCCGCCATCGCCGAACTGGCGGAGGCAAGCGGGGGACGGTTGCGGGTGATAGAGGCGGATGCGCTGCGGTTGGACCTGGCGCCCCTGGTGGCGGCGCCGCGCCAGATCGTCGCCAATCTGCCCTACAACGTGGCATCCCCCCTGCTGGTCGGCTGGTTGCGCCAGGCGGCGGATTTTGAGCGCTTTACCCTGATGTTCCAACAGGAAGTGGCGGAACGGATCTGCGCCCCGCCTGATACCGAGGCGTATGGACGCCTGTCTGTCCTCGCACAATGGATCTGCGAGGCCGACATCGCGATGCGTATCCCGCCGACCGCCTTCGTGCCCCCGCCAAAGGTGTGGTCCGCGGTCGTCGTCCTGACGCCGCGCCCCATTCAACCGCCCGCCGATCTGTTCAGTGCCATGGAGCGGCTGACCGCCGCGGCCTTCGGACAGCGGCGGAAGATGCTGCGGGGGTCTCTGAAGTCGGTGGGGGGCGAGGCGCTTTTGGAGCGGGCCGGGATCGCGGGGGAGCGGCGGGCGGAAACGCTGTCGGTGGCCGAATTCGACCGGTTGGCGCGGTTGGGGTAGACGGCGAGGGGGGCAGCCCATCAGCGGAAGGGTAAGCCTATGCCGCGGCGGACTCTTTCCCGTGCGCGGGTTCGCGTTCTGTGGACGCGCCCGGCGAACCCGAAGCAGTCTCGCCCCGCTGCACGCCCTCCAACCGCCTGCCCGTGACGGCGCCGCTCCGCACGCTAGAGCGGTTTCACCCTGACTGGAAACGGCAGACCGCTCTAGCTCCTTGTTTGATCGCATGATTCACGCACTGATACGTTCCGCTCAGCACGATCATGCTCTATCCATCTCCCCAACGCAGACACCAACACAAGGAGAGCCGCCATGCGGGCCTGGGCCGTGGTCGAAAATGGACAGCCACTCAAGGAAATCGAGCTGCCCACGCCGGAACCCAAGGGCACCGAGGTGCTGTTGGAAGTGACGCATTGTGGCGTCTGCCACTCCGACCTGCATATCTGGGAAGGCTATTACGACATCGGCGGCGGTCAGAAAATGTCGCTGGTCGATCGCGGCGTGACTCTCCCGCTTGCCATGGGCCACGAAATCGTCGGCCGGGTGGTGAAATTGGGTCCCGATGCCACCGGCGTCAAACCCGGCGACATCCGCATCGTCTTCCCCTGGCTCGGCTGCGGCACCTGCGAAGCCTGCCTGGCCGAGGAAGACAACATGTGCACCGTCGCCGGCCGTAGCCTGGGAGTCTACCAGAACGGCGGCTACGGCACCCATGTCGTCGCCCCGCATTCGCGCCATCTGGTCGATCCGGGCACCTTGGACCTGGCGGTGGCGGCAACCTATGCGTGTTCGGGCATCACGGTGTTCTCGGCGATCAAGAAAGTGATGCCTGTGCCACCGCAAGAAGCCATCGTTCTGGTCGGCGCCGGCGGGCTGGGCCTGAACGCCATCGCCGTGCTGAAGGCGATGAAGCACCAGAACATTATCTCGGTCGATATCAGCGCCGAAAAGCGCGAGGCGGCGACCAAGGCCGGTGCGCACAAGGTCGTGGATGGTAGCGGCGACGGCGCCGACGTGACGAAGCGCATCATCGATGCGGCCGGGGGACCGGTGCTGGCGGTGATCGATCTGGTGAACGGTACGGCCACGGCGCGCTTCGCCTTCGGCGCGTTGCGAAAGGGCGGTCGGCTGGTCCAGGTCGGGCTGTTCGGGGGCGAACTGATGCTGCCGCTGCCCATCATGGCGATGCGCGCGCTGACCGTCCGCGGCTCCTATGTCGGCAATCCGAAGGAGTTGCGGGAACTGGTCAAGCTGGCCCAGGATGGCTCGCTGGAGGCCCTGCCCGTCGCAACCGTGCCGCAATCGCAGGCCCATGACGCGCTGATGCGGCTGCGTGACGGCAAGGTGATCGGCCGGCTTGTTCTGAAAGCGGAGGCAGCATGACCAACACCGAAACAATCCGCCGCTCGGTCGTTCTGAAGCATCGCCCGACCGCGGAACCGTCCGATCGCGATTTCGCCATTGTGGAGGATACCATCCCTCAGCCGGCGGCGGGGGAGGTGGTGACCCGCACCATCTGGCTGTCGATCGATCCCTACATGCGTGGTCGGCTGCGTGAGCAGCAGACCTACGCCGTCGCCATCCAGGTGGGCGAGGTGATGACCGGGGAGACGGTGGGGGAGGTCATTGCCTCCAGCCACCCCGGCTTCAAGCCAGGTGACATCGCGGTGGGCGCGCGCGGCTGGCAGTCGCATTCGGTGTCCCAGGGCGACAAACTGGTCAAGCTGGACCGGCATGCGGCGCCGCTCTCGGCTTATCTTGGTGTGCTGGGGATGCCGGGTGCGACCGCGTATGCTGGCGTGACCGAGATATGCAAGCCGAAAGCCGGGGAGACATTCGTGGTCTCCGCCGCGTCGGGCGCGGTGGGTTCCATCGCCGGGCAGTTGGCCAGGCGCGCCGGTGCCCGGGTGGTCGGCGTTGCCGGCGGCGCGGAGAAATGCCTGTGGGTGCAGGACAGTCTGGGGTTTGACGACTGCGTCGATCACCGCTCGATGGATCTGCACCGCGAATTGCAGGCGGCCTGCCCGAACGGCATTGATGGGTATTTCGAGAATGTGGGCGGCGCGGTGCAGGCAGCGGTGTTCGACCTGCTGAACCCATTCGCCCGGGTGGCGATGTGCGGGATGGTGTCGCAATACAACATGCCGGAATTCCCGCCCGGCCCCAATTTGGGCTTTGTGGTGGGCAAGCGCGTGCTGATCCAGGGCTTCATCGTGTCCGACCGGCCGGAACGGCTGATCGAGTGGCGGAAGGTGGCAGCGCCCTGGGTCGCGGAGGGCAGCCTGATCTATCGGGAAGACGTGGTGTTGGGATTGGAGAACGCGCC
>CAMBXJ010000437.1 GCA_945871455.1 Asaia bogorensis | reverse complement strand
AAAGAACGAAAAAGCGGCGCGTTCGTCGCGCCGCAATTTCAGTCATCCAGGATCGGCTCAGATCGGCCAAACCTCAATCGTCGTCGTCATCGTCATCGTCGTCATCATCGTCGTCACGGTCGAAGAAGCCACCCATAGAGGGTTCTTCGCGGACAACGACCACGACCGCCTGGGCATTCGCGGACAGAATGCCCTCTTCGCGCAGGCTCAGGATCGCGTCTTCGACCTTGTCCATCAGGCGCCCATGGCCGCGGCGCAGGCGCTTGACCGAACGGCGGCTGTATTCGCCGAGATCGACGACGCAGAGTTCGGCGATGGACGATTGGTCAGAGGTTTCGACGCTGGGCGCGGGGGCTTCAGCAGTTCCGGCCGGAGGCATATCTCGATCTCCTGTCTTGGGGGAGGGTTTGCGCATTTGGCAGGCAAGCTAGTCGCGGTAGGAGCTGCTGACCCGGAACAGTTTCCGCGGCCGAGCCTTCTTGACGGCGCGAAACACGTTCTTGGGCATGTCTTTCAGCCAGCCGTCGCGCTTTCTCTCGTTCGACCGTTCGTGACGAGCCATGTACTCGTCCAGCACCCGGGTTTGGAAATCGACCAACTTCCGGATGCCGCGCTCCATCGGGCGCAGGTTCCGAGAAGAACGCTTGCCGCGCCGTTCGCCTTCGAACGATTCCCGCGAAACGAGATGGCCGCGGTCGTCGCGCTTCAGAACGGTCACCCGCTTGATCGGGTTACGGTTGTCGTCATCGTCGTCGTCACGGTTGCGATACACCGTGCGCGCCCCGCTGCCCGAGGCCCCCGCCTTGATGACGGTGACGCGCCTTATGTCGCGATCCAGCTTGAATGCCATCATCCCTTCCTTTCGGCTCAGAGCCGGCGCCACTATAGGCACGGAGGGCAAAATCAGCAACCAAAGTTCCGGTCAAACGACCTACTTTTTGTCTGCCTTCAGAAGTTCCCTCACAACCCGATGGGCCGTGACCAACAGGATCAAACATCCCAGCAACACAGTGATCGCCCAGCCCTTGTTCAAATCCGGGAACTCGGCGACGATCGTGTCCAGGAAGTCATTCTTGATGTGCTCGGCCATGTCCTCCCGGTGCTGCTTCAGGTATTTGTAACCGAACGCCACGGACGTCAGAAGCAGTCCAATCGCCATGATTTTGGTGACGATCGCCCCGATACGGGACATCTTGGAAATCGCCGCCTCAAAATTGAACGCCGAGGACCGCAAGACCGGCCCCAGAATCAGGTGATATTCTTCCATCGTCGACAGCATGGACCCGATCCCGCGGGAAATCGTTTGCTTGCGGAACAACTCCGCGATGCCTCGACGCGACGCCTGTTTGAAATATCCCTTCAAGGTCTTGGTGTAATCCAGCCCCGGATGCAAATATTCCAGCGACGCGTCCAACGTGGACAACGTTCGCGCAATCTTCAAAAACTCCCAGGTTTGCTCCGCACCATACCGAAACATCACCTGGCTCATCTCGGCGGCACCGGTGTTGACGCTGCGCTCCTGGAACGACAACTGCCGGATCTTGGTCTTGCCGCTCCAGGTTCGCACGCAGCGCACCAGCTCCGCCCGCAATTCCGATATTTTCCGCGTCGGGACATGGGAACAAAGGCGCAATTGCAGATCCACCGCCTTGCCGAAATCCTTGTCCGCGAGGGCGCGTTGAATGCCCCGATAAAGGATCAAAAACTCCCGATCCAGCGACCCCACGCTGCCCAGATCGATCAACACCGCTCGGCTGTCACGCAGCAGAACGATGTTGCCGGGGTGCAAATCCGCGTGAAACAGGTTGTTCTCAAACAACTGCCGCATGAATGACACCAGCAGCCGCTTGCCCACCTTGGTCGGGTTGATGTTGTTCACATGCAACCATTCGTCGACACGGTCGGGATCCACAGCACGCGCCCTGATATAGTCGCTCATCAGCACACCCGAAATGCGCTCCATGACGATCACAGAGCTTGTCGAGTATTTTGGATAGGGCCGCGGGATATAGATCTTGTGGCCGCGCAGGGACTTGCGCATGCCCTGCATGTTGGCGAGCTCGTAGCGGTAGTCGGTCTCCTCCCGGAAAATCTGCTCGAACTCGTTCACCGCGTCCTTCAGACGAACCTGACGAAACCGACGAAATGCGCTGAGGCGATAGGCGGCGAAGCGCAGAATGCGCATGTCCCGCCCCATCTTCTCTCGCACGCCGGGTCGCAGCACCTTCACCACGACATCCACATCGCCGTCCCGCAGCCGGGCCGCATGGACCTGAGACAGCGACGCGGCGGCGAACGGCATCGGATCGAACGCCGAAAACACCTCCTCGATCGATACGCCCAGTTCCTTTTCGATATGCCCCATCGATTCCGCCGACGAAAACCCGATGGCGCGATGTTGCAGTCGCGCGAGTTCGTCGCAGAGTTCCGCCGGCAGAACATCGCGGCGCAGTGACATCAACTGCCCGACCTTCATCCACAGACCGCCCAGCCTTTCGAACACCAGGCGCAGTTCGTGGCCGGTCCGGGTGGGAGTCCGACGCCCGATCAACCGCAATCCGAGCAGCCGAAAAAACAGCCCCAGAAACGCGCCAACCACGATGAACGCATCCCAACGGGAGCTGACCGGCGTATCGACGACCTCGATCGGCTTATGACCCAGCGGGATACCGAGACGGGTCGGCTCCAGATAGGCCCGTTGCATGCGGCTCGCACCCGGAAGCGTAATGACGCGCCGGATCACCTTTGGGCGGGAGACGCGAGGCGCCTGCGCGATCAGCCGAGCGGCGGTGCGTCGGTCGATGGTCAGCACGTTCACGCGCATGTCTCCTGTTTACGCCTGAGAGATACAACCGGTGCGGACATGTCGTTCGCCAGCACCCGGTGTTCACCTCCCGCCGGTGATTGTGGTTGCCAATCGCCAGGGCGCCTCTGTATCCTAACGGTGCCTGTCTGTCGAACCGATGTCACGCTTTCTGATCGCCCATTCTCTGATCTGTCGATTATTGGATTCCGCATGCCTCGTACGATCATGATGTTTTGCGGGCAGGGCGCCCAATATTACCAGATGGGACGCGAACTCCACCAACAGAATGCTGTGTTCCGGCGGGCGATGGACCATTGCGACCAGGTTGCCGGCGACATCGGCGGCAAGACCGTCAGCGACATCATCTATGGCAAACCCCTGGCCGACACCGAAAGCTTCGACCGGCTGACCGAAACCAACGCGGCGCTGCTCGGTGTCAGCTATGCCATTGCAATGACCTTGCTGGAAGCCGGGGCGATGCCCGATCGGCTGCTGGGATATAGCCTGGGCGAAACGATCGCGGCGGTCGTCGGTGGCGTTCTGTCCCTGGAAGACGGCTTCCGTCTGGTGCATGGCCAGGCTCGCCTGTTTGAAGACCTCTCTCCCGCGGGCACCATGGTCGCGGTGCTCGGCGATCCGGCCCGTATCCAGGACAACGGAGAGGTTTTGCGGTTCGGCGAAATCGCCGCGATCAACTCGCCCTTTCACTGCGTGCTGTCGCTGCGGGCAGAGCATCTGACCACGCTCTGCTCGACGCTGGACCGGCAGGAGATGACCTGGGCGCGCCTGCCGATCCGCTTTCCGTTCCATTCGGGGGCCATCGCGGCCTTGGCCGAACCGATGGCGCGGCTGACGGCGGGGTTCCGGTTTGGCCAATCCCGTTGGCCGATCGTGTCGGCATCGTCCGGCGGCGTGGTGCCGCGGTTCGACGGCGCCCATATCTGGCGCGTCATGCGTGATCC
>CAMBXJ010000436.1 GCA_945871455.1 Asaia bogorensis | reverse complement strand
AGGCGTCTGGCCCGCCGACGTCCTTATCCCAAAAGCGCCGGCCGCTGCGCAGGTCGAGCGATACCATGGTGCCACCGTAGCTCATGGCGAAAACCCGGCCGCGGTCGATCACCGGATTGCCGCGAATATGGGCCAGGGTCGACACGACGTTGGCATTGCGCGAGGGGGCGAGCGAGTCGGACCATAAAATGTCCCCGGTATCGACGCTCAAGCCGAGTAGTTCGCCGCTGGAATAGGGCACAACGACCACGCCTTCGTCCGCTGCCGGGCTGGCGCTGCCCAATAAATTGGCTTCCCGGGCTAACCCCTTGTGAGTCCACAGGCGCGAGCCGTCATAGGCGCTCAGGGCGTAGAGACTATTGTCGATGGCCAGGGCAAAGACCCGGCCGCCGTGTACGGTGGGTGCAGCATGCAAGGGACCGCCGACCTTGCTCCGCCAGATTTCCTTGCCGTTGCCTGCGTCCAGGGCGACGACCTGGGCAAAACCGGTGGCGGCATAGACCACGCCGTTCTCATAGGCCAACCCACCGCTGAAATGGCCGTCATCCTCGTCATCCGGCGTCAGCTCGCGCGACCAAAGTCGATTGCCGGAACTGGCGTCGAAGGTACTGACCACGGACTCGGCATCCATGGCATAGATTCGTCCCTCGCCGATGATGGGCGTACCGAGAAAGCGTTCCTGCGTACTGATGCCGACCCCGAAATCCAAACTCCAGGCGCGGCGCAGCGTGTCCCCGACCTCCATGTGGTGCATGGCGTGGTTGGCGTAGCCACCCGATTGAGGCCAGTCGTCGTTTGGCGATGGCGGCGGCAGAAGTATGGCGGCTTCCCCCGCTGCCAGGTCGGGCCGGAGTTCCCGTTCGTGTAGCAAGACGGATATGCGCTCACCGGGAAGCGGAATCTCAGCTTCGCCGAACCAACTGCTGCAAGCGGCGAGCGAGAGGGCGAACAGCGGGCCGGCGAGGACTCGGATGCGCAAAGTCATGTGGCGATGGGGCGGCAAACGGTCAATTTTCCAATATCGCCAGCATTTCGCTGGCCCGGGCGCGAACCGCCGCTGGCGCTGTAGCGTCTTGTGATAGGGCGCGGAACGCATCGCGCGCTTTGTCGACGTCGCCCGCCCGAAAGGCTGCAAGTCCGGTGATTTCACGGGCGCTGTGCCGCCAAGGTACGTCGCCGGCCAGCAATGGCGATACCCGAGTGATCAATAGGCTCGGGTCCACCGTATCCAGCTCCTGGAAGGCCCCTAGGACGATGGCCCCGTTGCGATAGTTCTCCGGAACACTCGTATCGGCAGCGATCTCGCGATAGATGGCGGCAGCCTCTTGCGTCCTGTCCTGGCTGGCGCGAACGGCAGCTTCTTGAAACCGCGACAGCAATGCATAACCGCGGTTGGCATCGGCGGCAAGGGCCGCAAAGGCGGCGGCGGCCTCGTCGGGTTTGCCCTGGCGGACCAGCCGTTCGGCCAAGGTATAGGCCTCGCTGTTGGCGGTCCGGGCTTTGGTGTCACGTTCACGCCAAACCTGGAAGCCGGCGACGCCGACGACCAAGGCGAGCGCGGCGGCGATGATATAGTTGCCATACAGCTTCCATAACTTGGCGTAGTGTTCTTGGCGCAGCTCCTCGTCGATCTCGCGGAGCAGGCCATCCTGCGCGTGGTCAGCCAACGTCGACTCCAGAAATGTGGGATCCCAAGGTTCCGGACGCGTGCCTGACGCATTCTGGTACCGTTCGGCCCGGCAGGGATTTCGCGGCCGTGGCCCAGCATATCGTCGGCGTTCCAGGTTGGCAAACCCGGAGGCGAACGACCACTGCGCCCTAGTTAGGGGGTGACATGCCTGCTAAAGCCGTCGCGTTAGGCAAAGGACACGACCGACGATACTGGCTTCCTCGGCCCGCAATTCGTAGCTGCGGTGCAACTTGTTGTCCGAAATGACGTGAAATGTGGTCGGATCGGAACCCAAAAGGTGCTCGAGTCGCTTGATCACCGTTCCGATGCCGTCCCATAAGACAAATATGCCGGCCGGTGACGGCAGGCGCTCGAGGGTGTCGACGATGACCCGGTCGCCAGAGCGCAAGGTGGGTTCCATCGAATCACCGCGGACTTCCAGGGCCACCAGGCCGGTTGGGCTGCGCACGCCCAACACCTGTCCGACATAGGCCCTGGCCATTGGCCAAGCACCGCTTTGGTTTTCCGAATCGTTAATAAAGCCGCTGCCTGCGGCAATCGGGGTATCGAACTGCGGCACCAGGACGAGATCGGAGGCCGGCAGCGCCGTTTCGGCACCATCGTCGATGGATGGGCTGTGGTGGTTGGTGGGGGCCAATGGCGTTCAGGAAAGTTTGGCGGTGCGCTCGGCGAGACCGCGCTTAAGCTCTCGCCGGCTGGCTTCGAGCCCGCCGATATATTCATTGCGTTCGAACTGATAGCGGCAGGTCATGCAGATAACGGGGCCAAAGGGTAGCCGCTTGGGATCGAAGTGGCCGGGCAGGTGGTTTTGCCGTTCGCTGCATCGGGGACACGCCACAGGGAGCAAATCCATTGTTTCCTCTGTTCATCGCTGCGCCGCTGTCATCGGCGTGTACAACCGCACATTAGGACTATCCTCCTGCACGGTGCAAAAGGTTACGCTTGCGCCACACTGCAGTTCAACTGCTGTCTGCAACTGTGACGCGACACCGTTGTCAAAACATGTTATGATGAACATTAGAACGTCAACGCGTTTCCTTGGGAGTGGAGAAAGTGCCCCATAGGCGTTCCCAGGCAGCGAACGGACGCCGATCCGTTAGCATTTTGATCGTGTTGTGTAGTGTACTCTGGCTTGGTGCGGCGGCTGCCCAAGAGTCATCGCGTGGACCTTTGTTTCCGCGTTCATCCGGTGAAACAGGGACAAATCCAGGAATCGGTACGACATATCGAGCGCCTGGTACAGCCGGTCAACCGGGGGCGCTGCAGGGCGGCGTGCCGGGAGTGAGTGATCCTTTTTCCAGCTTGGGGGGCGCTGCCTTACCCGCAGTGCCGCAAGCGCGTCAACCTGCTACGTCCGAACCGCGGAGCGTGCCGGAGGATCCGTTACGTGGCTTGATACTGCGCTCCGAGCCGTCGGGTGGACGTCCACGGGAGACATCAACACCCGATGGCCGTACCGCGAATACGGGGGAGCGCGTCCGCCAGCCAGGAGCCACCGACAATCGTACGCAGGCACCTGCCACCGGAGCTCCGACCGATCCCTTGGGTGGGTTGCTATCGGATTCCGAAAAATTGTTAAGGTTCTCAGGACCGAAGCCAGACGCCACTGCTCCGGATTCAAAATCTAAATCGGCTGAGGAGCTGCCAACGTCCCGCCAAAGCAGGAATGTCATCGCAACGCCGGGGATCGCCGTGCCAGAAATTGCCATCGGCGGTTCGGGTATGCTGACCATGCCCGCGGTGCCATCGACACTAGTGCCGAACGCCACAAACGATGCCACCATGTTGGAGCTGGGTTCGCCAACAGTATCTGGGCCTGAAACGGGGACTGGAACGGGTCAAAAGCCACACTCCATGAACCTTAGCGGTGGGGCCGCTGCGGACCCGCCAGCCCGTCGCTTGGTGCAGCAATTCACGTTGTATGAACGGATTCAGCAATTGGTGTTGGCCACCCTTCGGCAGCCATTGTCCTACGTTTTGCTGCTCGGTGCGGTCGGTTTTTTTGTCGCAATCAAGCTTCGGCGCGCTTGAAGGAAATCGGATCGAGCAACGTGGGCCGCCACTCGGCTGCGTGATGCCACGCGTCTC
>CAMBXJ010000435.1 GCA_945871455.1 Asaia bogorensis | reverse complement strand
GACCACGGCCGGGGTCCTCGGTGCCACGATCGACGCCGGGACCGACATTATTCAGACCGGAGGCAGGATCCAGGCGTCGGGCAGTGCCATCAGTATGAACGCGGGCCGCTCCATTCTGCAGACGGCGGGCCTGATCCAGATGCAAAGCCCGGTCGCCACCCCGATCACCTTCCCGGATTCCGTGCCGGCGATCTACCTGAAGGCCAGCGGCACCGGGGCGGCCGATGGGATCATCCAGTCATCCGGCGGCACGATCGTCGCATCCCCTGGCATTGCCTTTTTCACCGCGGCCAACCGTATCGACCTGGCGGGCCGGGTCTCCGCGGCCGAGGCCCGGGACGGTATCATCTTCCTGCACGCCAACGGCGCCGGATCGGCGCCAGGAGGCACGCCGGCCCTGTCGCTCTCCGGCTCGATCGACGCCGGATTCCGCCTGTCCGAACTGGTCAACCGGGGCGACATCCTGCACGGCGCACAGGCGACCGTCGGGCTGGGTGGCGTGACGATCCAGGCCGAGGGCGGCTCCTTCCGCCAGACCGGCCGCGCGATCCAGACCTCCGGACCGTCGATCGCGGTGCTGACCCCAGCCGGCGCGATCGACCAGACCGCCGGCACGATGGCGGCCGCCAATGCCATCGATCTGACCGCGGCGACCGGGATCACCCAGGGCGGCACGCTACGCATCGCCAGCGGCATCGCCAGCCTGACGACGACGGACGGGCCTTTGACTCAGAGCGGCGCCATCTCGGCGCAGAAGATACTGTTCACCGACATCAACGGCCCTGTCACCGTTTCCGGCACCCTGTCCGGGCTGACGCCCTCCCGCCTGCAATCGAAAACCCGCTTCGCCATCGCGCAAGGCAATTTCCCGACCGCGGCCAACGACACCGGTGTGTTCATCACCGCCGGCAGCCCGGGCGTCGATACCGGCGCCAACCACGCCATCACCTTCAACGGTTCGGCGAGTGCCACATCGGGGCATGCGCAACTGGTCGTGACCATGGTCAACAACGACCCCGCCGTCCTGAACATCAACGCAACCAACGTGGATCTGTTCATGACGCTGCAAACCGGTCCGGCGTCCGGCACCGTGTTCGTCTCCTCGCTGCATCTCAGCTATCTCCAACCGGGCACCAACGGCGAGGTCGCGCTGGAAGGCACGGTCAACGGCCTGACCGGTCAGGACACCGCGCCCGGCAGCTTCATCCAGCCATTGCTCAAGAGCAACTACACCATCAACGGCTGCGCCATCCAGGCAATCAGCTGCGTGCTGATCACCACGTCGCGCGTGCCGGTCGACAATCCGCTGAAGAACGTCCAGACCGGCCAGAACCGGAGCCTCTCCGACGTGTTTGTCATTCTGCCCGATGTCGCGGAACGGGATTACTGACGATGATCCGCTTGCTCCTGGCCGCGCTGGTTCTCGTCACGACCGTGGCATCCTGCACCGAGCCGCCGGCCGATAAATTCGTCGGCGGTTCCGGACGCCAGTCCGGGACGTCGCTGGACCTGGGGCGGAACACGGCATCCGAGCCGTGCTCCTTGCAGGTCAGCGGCGACGACGCGGATATTCACTGCGGCACCTATGTCGAACCCGCCGGCCGCGTGTCCCGCTTCGCCCAAGGAGGCGGCGGCTTGGGAGGTGGCGTGGGAGGCGGCATCGGCGAGTTCATGGCGAGCAGCGCCTGGCGCAAGCGGTTCGAGGGACGCTTCCTCTGCGCCGACCCGACCCCGGCATCGGTGGCTGGCAATGCGGCGCTGGTCTTGTCCTGCACCCGCCGACAAGGTGGCTGGCCGCATGTCGCGGTCGCCACGGGGTTCGACGGCATGATCTATGTCGCGGATGGCGTCCGTCCGGTGCAGTCGGTGCTGCCGCAGGCGATTCTGGTGATGTCCGGCCGAGCCTCCGCGGTGCCGGTGGATATCGCCGAACGGCGCGGACTGGCGTCCCAGCGTCTGGCCGCGCGCGCCGAGGCCGCCGAGGGGGCCGGCGCCTTCGCCGAAGCCGAATTCCAAATGAGTCGCGGTGCCCTGGAGAACCGGCGGGGCAACTACACCGCCGCCGAAGCCGCCTATCGCGCCGCCATTACCATCCAGGAACGCGTGGTCGGGCGTGACAACCCGGCATTGGCCGTCGGCCTCGCGCGGCAGGCGTTGCAGATCTCCAACCAGGGGCGCTTCGCCGAGGCGGACCGGCTCTACGTCCGCGCGGAACGCCTGGCTCGCCTGCCCGATCAGATCGATCCGGTTGCCCGCCCGCTGGTCATCCACATGAAAGCCCTGAACGATCTGAACGCCAACCGTCCGGCCGAGGCGCTGGTTCTGCTGGACGAAGCCGCCCGGGGATTCGCGGCGATCGTGCCGCCCGACGTGCTGGCGCCGCGAACCCAGGTCCGTCAGGCTGGCCGCAGCGCCACCGAGGAAATGGCCGACAACGCCGCGGATGCCGCCGTGCTGGCGAACCCGGCCAACGCCGATGCTCTGAATGGCCTGATCGAGTCGCGCCGCTATCGCGCCATCGCGCTGACCGCCCTCGGCCGGACCGCCGAAGCCCAGGCGGAATTGCAGGCGGCCCGCGGGCTCTATTCGGGGCGGGATCGTCGGTTGCTCGCGCGCTATCTGCGCACCGCCGGCATGACCGCCGCCGCGGCCGGGCAGAACGCGGAGGCGGTTTCGGACCTCGGGGCCGCCGTCGATGCGTTCACGCGGGTGCAGCCCAACAGCCTGCCGCTGGCCGAGACGCGGCTGTTGCAGGCCGCCGAACTGGTGGCCGACAGGAATTACGCTGCCGCCCTGCCGCTGTGCCGGTCGGCGGCCGATACCCTGCTGACCCTGAACACCGGTCTGGCCCCGAACATGCTGATGGCCTGCCTGCGCGCGTTCGGTTCGGCGGGCCAGCCGGAACTGGGTGAGATGTTCGCCCTGTCGCAGTTGGGCCAGGGGTCCATCACCGCGCGTCAGATCGCCCGGGCGACCGCGAGACTGGCCGAGGGCGCGCGCGATCCGCGGGTCGCCGATGCGATCCGCGCGCGCGACCGCACCGGTCAGATGCTGGACCGGCTTTACACCAGGCGTGGAGAACTGGCCGCCGACCGGGATAAACCGACCGGGGGGGCGGCGGCGGTGGCTGAACTCGATGAGGAAATCCGGAGGACGCAGGAGGCGCAGCGCGATGCCGGTCAGGCCCTGCAAGCCGCCGCGCCCGGGTTCGCCGGCCTGGTGCAGGAAGCCGTGTCGCTGGAATCCGTGCGGGCGATCCTGGCGCCGAATGAAGCCGTGGCCGCCATCGTGCTGGGCGACGACGAAGGCTGGACCTTCCTGATCCGAGCCAATCGCGTGCGGGCGGGACGGATCGAAGGCGGTGCCAGGCGTGTCGATGCGCTGGTGCGCCGCATCCGCGCCAGCATGGAACTGGGTTCGGACAATCGCCCCGCCCGCTTCGACACCGCCGCGGCCCTCGAACTCTACGCCGCGGTTCTCGGCCCCGTCGCCGCGGATCTGGAAGGTGCCACCTTGCTGACCGTCGCGCCGACCGGCAGCCTGCTGTCGGTCCCGTTCGGATTGCTGCTGACCGGTCCCGCGACCGAGGCCGACACCGCCACGCCATTCCTGATCCGCAAGATGGCCGTGACCCAGGTTCCGTCCGTCGGCGGCATGGTCAATCTGCGGCGGTCGGCCAAGACCATGTTGGCGCGTCAGCCGTGGTTCGGGCTGGGCGATTATCGCGCCCCGTCGGCTCGTCAGGCGGCCGCGACCTTCCCCACCGACGACTGCGGCGACAGTGG
>CAMBXJ010000434.1 GCA_945871455.1 Asaia bogorensis | reverse complement strand
CGCCAACCCGTCCTGTTGCGCCTTCAACCGCGCCATATAGGAGTCTCGGACCGACTCGACGCGCGGGATCAGGGTATCGCCATCACGCTCCAGCCCGCGGAAGCGGATGCGCCCCGAATAGGGCAACTGGATTTCGGCGGGATCGAGGACCTGCAACAGATAGCCCCGCACCGGGATTCCGGAGAATCCGGCGATCAAGGCCTGGATGTCCTCCAGCGGCGACAGAAAGTCGCCGAACAGTACCACGGACGCATGGCGCGGCAGGTTCAGGCGCGGCGGCAGGCCGGAGTCGTCGTCGGCGACCGACAGATCGGCCGCCACCCGGTCAATGCCGAACCGGCCGGAAATCGGGCTTGCACCCGGCCGCATGATCTGGACCCGCTCCCCGCCGCGCAGCAGCAGGGAGGCCAAGGCCAGCAATAGCAGGCTTGCACGTTCCTGTTTTTCGACCTCGACCGCGCGCGACCGCCACCGCATGGACGCGGAAGCGTCACGCCACAGATAGACCGTCTGCGCCGCCTCCCATTCGGTTTCCCGCACGAACCAGCCATCCGGCACCGGACGGCCGGACTTGGCCGATTGCCGCCAGTCGATCCGGGTCACCGGGTCGCCCGTCACGAACCGACGGAACTGCCAGAAACTGTCGCCCTGACCGACCCGCCGGCGCCCATGCACGCCCTGCGCGACCGTCGATGCCACCCGGTCCGCCGCCACCAGCAACGGCGGCAGACGCGCCCCGATAGCCTCCGCCCGCCGCGCGGAACGGGCAGCATCCGAGTGGCCCTCGCCCCCAGGGACATTCAATGGATCAGCCAAGGCGTGACACCAGCCGGTCGACCACCTCGCTCAGCACGACACCGTCGGCACGCGCCGAGAAGCTGAGTGCCATCCGATGGCGCAACACCGGACGCGCCAGCGCCGCCACATCATCAATGCTCGGCGACAGTCTCCCCTCCAGCAGCGCCCGTGCTCGGCTCGCCAGCATCAGCGCCTGGGCTGCGCGAGGCCCCGGTCCCCAGGCGACATGCCGGCGCACCGTGTCGTCATCTGTCGATTCGGGGCGGCCACCGCGAACCAGGGACAGAATCGCCTCCACCACCTTTTCCCCGACCGGCACCCGCCGGATCAGCGCCTGCGCGGCGATCAGTTCATCGGATGTCATGGCCGGCGCGACTGGTTCTTCCGCCGCGCCCGTGGTCGCCAGCAGCATGGTGCGTTCGGCGTCCAGGTCGGGATAGCTGACCACGATTTCCAGCAGGAACCGATCGAGCTGCGCCTCCGGCAACGGATAGGTGCCTTCCTGCTCGATCGGGTTCTGCGTGGCCAGGACGTGGAACGGCCTTGGCAGCTTGTGTTCGACGCCGGCGACCGCCACCCGTTGTTCCTGCATCGCCTGCAACAGAGCCGACTGGGTGCGCGGGCTGGCGCGGTTGATTTCGTCGGCCATCAGCAACTGGCAGAACACCGGGCCGGGCACAAAGCGGAAGGTTCGGCGACCATCGGCTTCTTCCAGAACCTCACTGCCGATGATGTCGGCGGGCATCAGGTCCGGCGTGAACTGCACCCGCTTGGTCGCCAGGCCCATCACGGTGCCCAGGGTTTCGACGAGGCGGCTTTTGCCAAGTCCCGGGACGCCGACAAGCAACACGTGACCGCCCGACAACAGGGTGATCAGGGTTTGGCTGACGACCTCCTCCTGTCCGAAGATCACCTGTCCGATCGCCGAACGCACGCGGGCGATCCGGGCGCCGAGCGCTTCGACCTCTGCCAGGATCGCGTTCGGGTCGCCAGATGGCATCAGAATACTCGGTTGGTTCATCATGCACTCCGGCGTTCCGTGTGGCGCGGCGGCCATACCGGGTGACATAGCGCCGGCCGGTCCGCGAATTGTGCCGTGTCGATCATATAGGGACTTTCACCGGCTGGGGGATGCTACCTATATCAGGTGTCGTAGACGAACTATTTTCAGCCCATTGGAGACGGAGTGGTGACCGATGCAAACGCTCCCAACCCGCTCGCGGTAACTTTGATCCCGGGCCATATCGAACTTCCGCAACCAGCGCCGAGGTTGTCAACACGGCCGGCAAAGCCGAACCAGGTCCGGCGGGACCCGATCGAATGCGGCGATTTGCCCTTTCTGATCCAGCGTGATGGGACGTGGCTGTATCGCGGCAGCCCCATACCGCGGAAAGAACTGGTCTGCCTGTTCGCCAGCGTGCTGCGGCGGGAGGAAGACGGCACCTGGTGGCTGCAGACCCCGATGGAGCGCGGCCGCATCGAGGTCGAGGATGCGCCGTTCGTCGCCGTGGAGCTGGACTGGCGGGGTGACGGACACCAACAGACCTTGTCGTTCCGCACCAATGTCGATCAGGTCGTCACCGCCGGTCCCGACCATCCCATTCGCATCAACCGCAACGTACTGACCAGCGACCCGGTTCCGTATATCCTGATCCGCAACGGGGCCGGATCTTTCGGCATCGAGGCACGGATCAGCCGTCCGGTCTATTATGAGCTGATCGCGCTGGCGGTTCCGGAATGGGTGGGTGGCATGCGCAGGTTTGGCGTCTGGAGCAGCGGACAATTCTTTTCACTGGGTGACATGCCCAACGAGGACGCGTGACCGAAGCAGAACTTCGCGTTCGGCTGTCCCAAATCGCCGCCGAACCGCATCATCGCTTCGTTGCCTATGGCGAAGACGAACTGGAACACATGGACAAGCCACCCGTCCCTGCGGCGGTGCTGGTACCCGTGGTGTTGGGTGCGTCGCCGAGCATTCTGCTGACCAAGCGCACATCGCATTTGAAGCGCCATGCGGGCCAGGTCAGCTTTCCCGGCGGGCGCATCGACCCCGACGACGCTCATGCGGAAGCCGCGGCGCTGCGGGAAGCGCACGAGGAAATCGCCCTGGATCCGTCGAACGTTCAGGTGCTGGGCCGGATGGCGGATTACGTGACCGGCACCGGATACCGCATCACACCGGTGCTTGGACTGCTGCCGCCCGGGCTGGGGTATCGTCCCTCGCCGCACGAAGTCGAGTCGGTCTTCGAATTGCCGATCCATGTCCTGCTGGACCCCAACGCGCCGCAACGGGAACGGCACCATGTCCGCGGCGAGTGGCGGGAATATTGGGTCTGGCCGCACCCGGAGCAATTCATCTGGGGCGCGACCGCGGCGATCCTGGTCCATCTGGCCGAAAAGCTGCGCGCGGCGCGGTCCGCGGCTGATTCCCTGACACGGCTGTGACTCACGGCGTCCACCGGGCGGGCACGACATGATCCGGATCGTCGAAATCATCCTGTTCCTGGCCCCACTCGCGATGTTCGCGACGTGGCGCATCTTTTTCCCGGGCGTCCAACTGTCACGCGGGATGATGGCGGTCATCGGCGCGGCCCTGATCCTGGTGTTCGGGTCCCTGGTGATGTTGCGGCTGGAGGATGCGGAACCCGCCAACGCAACCTATGTTCCCGCCGCCCTGGATGGCGATCGCGTGACGCCGCCACGCGCCGCCCCATGACCGACCGCCCGGTTCTGACGATCGAACCGCTGCCGGACTGCCTCTCCAATCCCGCCCTCACCGCAATCCTCCAAATCATCCCATCCGCTCGGCTTGTCGGCGGCGTGGTTCGCGACACGCTATTGGGGAGAGCGGTTGCCGATATCGACCTCGCGTCGCCGCTGCCGCCCGACGCCGTCATCGCGGTGCTGCGGGACGCCGGCATCCGCGTCATACCGACCGGGCTGGATCACGGCACGGTTACGGCTGTCGTCGATGGCCATGGGTTCGA
>CAMBXJ010000433.1 GCA_945871455.1 Asaia bogorensis | reverse complement strand
CTGGACGGGGACGCGGCCTCGAACACACTGGGCTGGCGCTGGGTGGCCGGGTTGCACACGCGCGGCAAGCCGTATCACGCGCAACCCTGGAACATCGCCAAGTTCACCGGCCAACGGTTCACACCGCGCGACCGCGATATTGCCCAGGTAGTCGACAGCCTTGAATCGCTGGAACCTGACGGGTTGCCGCCAGTGCAGCCGCTGCGGACACTGACGTCACCACAGCAGGGCCAGCCCACGTGCCTCCTGTTCACGGATGAAGACTGCCTCGTCGAGGATTTCGACCGTTCCCGCCTCGAGATTCGCATCTCCGCGACCCTGGCCGCCAGTCATCTGCGCTCCCCGCTGGCGGTGTCGGCGGGTGTGACCCGGTTCGAGAACGAGGCTTTGGCCGATGCCGCGGCGCGCGCTGGCGTTGTTCCCGTGCGGTTGCGGGCGGATGACCCCGAGGTGTTGGTCAGGTGGGCCGCCGAGGCCGGGGTCACGCAGGTCGTCACGCCCTACATCACCCGTGGCCCGCTGCATGACTGGATGGCCAAGGCGGTACCGTTGCTGGCTGTCCGTGGCATCGCCGTCCACGAATGGCGCCGTGACTGGGACAGCGCGATCTGGCCGCATGCAACCGCGGGCTTCTTCAAGGTGAAACAGCAGATTCCGCGCATTCTCAACCAGTTGTTGCCGGCGTGATCGATGTAGCCATTATCGGCGCCGGGATCACGGGGCTTGCTTGTGCGCGCCGGCTGGCCGCGGCCGGGCTATCGCCGGTGCTGTTCGATAAGGGGCGCGGCATTGGCGGGCGGGTCGCCACGCGTAGGGTCGACGGGCTGCAATTCGACCACGGAGCGCAATACGTGTCCGCCCGAGATGGCGGCTTTGCCGGCGCATTGTCGGGACTGGCGCGATCCGGTCACGCCGCCAGCTGGGAGATCGGAACGGGCCGCACCGTGACCGTCGGCACGCCGGGCATGTCGGTGCTGGCAAGAGGCCTGGCCCAGGGTCTCGACGTCCGCCAGACTGCGCTGGTGACGGCAATCAGCCCCGACGGCCAGGGCTGGCTGTTGCGGATCGGGGAGGCCGGGCACCGCGCCGCGCGGGTCGTGGTCACCGTGCCGGCGCCGCAGGCCGTGGAGCTTCTTGGTGCGGATCATCCACTGGCGGCGCGCCTCGCATCGGTGAGCATGGAATCCTGCCTGACGCTGATGGCCGCGGTCGCCGCACCCGCCCCCTTTGTGACTCGCAACGACCCAGATGATCCTCTTGCCTGGATCGCGCAGGACAGCAGCAAGCCAGGTCGCCCGTCCGGCGATCTGGCAGCCTGGGTGGCGCAGGGCGGGCCTTCCTTCAGCGAACGGTATCTGGAAAGCGATAACGACGCGATCGTTACCTTGATGCTGCCGCTGCTCTGCGACAGGCTGGGAGTCGCGGTGGACCAAGTGCGCCACGCGGCAGCGCATCGCTGGCGCTATGCCCGAGTAACCGCAGCTCTGGGCCAATCCTTCCTGCGATCGTCCGACGCTACCCTGTATCTTGCTGGAGACTGGTGCCTCGGCGCGCGGGTCGAGGCCGCCTGGGCGAGCGGCACCGCCGCGGCCGAGGATCTGCTGGGGCAGATACTGTGATGGCTGATCCGCGGATTGGTCGATTGATCTCCCTCGTCAGCGCAGCCAGCCGACCGCCGCCAGGAGCCGGGCGGATCGCGCTGGCGCTGGGCATGGGCTTGCTGTGCCACACGTTGTTCGCAGCGGCGGTCCTCGCGATGATGGTCGCCATGTTCTCCGGGCTGAGTAGGAGCCTTGGAACCGCGTCTGGACTTTGGGCGGTGGGGGCCAACGCTGCGTTGATCCTACAGTTTCCGCTGGTCCATTCGCTTCTGTTGACCCGGCGTGGCGGGCAGTGGCTGACGCGGCTGATACCCGGCCCGCATGGGGCGACGCTTGCCACCACCAGCTATGCCATCATCGCCTCGGTTCAGCTTTTGGCGCTATTCGCACTCTGGACCCCGTCGGGGATCGTCTGGTGGCGGGCGGAGGGTGCGGCGTTCTGGGCTATCTCCGCACTGTATGCGGCGAGCTGGCTTTTGTTGATCAAGGCCAGCTTCGACGCCGGGACCGAGGTGCAATCCGGCGCCCTGGGCTGGCTGTCGCTCGTCGCGCGCATCCGCCCGATATTCCCCGACATGCCGACTCAGGGACTGTTTCGCTTGATCCGCCAGCCGATCTACGTGGCATTTGCGATGACGCTGTGGACGGTTACAGTCTGGACGCCGGACCAGTTGGTGCTAGCGGTGAGCTACACCGCCTATTGCATGCTGGCACCGCGCCTCAAGGAGCGTCGGTTTGCCGCGCGCTATGGCGACCGGTTCGATCGCTATCGTGGCCAGGTGCCTTATGCGCTGCCACGCCTCAAGCTGCGGAATAATAAGTCTTATGCGCAATGATCTGACGATCTATGACCGGGTGGCCGATCAATGGTGGTCGGATGAGGTGCGATGGGTGCGCACCCTGAAAAACCTTGTACCAGGGCGTTTGAAATGGTTCGACCGCCACATCAATTGGCTGGACAAGGCAATCCTCGACCTCGGCTGCGCCGGCGGCTTCATGGCCGAAGCGATGGCGGCGCGCGGCGCTATCGTGATCGGCATTGATCCTGCGTCCGCGGCGGTCGAGGCCGCGCGGCGTCACGCCCACGCTAGCAGATTGCCGATCACCTATGATGTCGGCGTGGGCGAGGCGCTGCCCTATGCGGCGGAGAGCTTCGATGCCGTCGTCTGCGTCGATGTGCTGGAACACGTGGCCGACCTGGACAAGGTGCTTTCCGAGATAGCGCGCGTTCTGCGCCCGGGGGGCTTGTTCCTGTTCGACACCATCAACCGCAACCCGGTGGCCCAATTTGCTACGATCACCATAGCGGAAAACATCCTCGGCCTGCTCCCCAGGGGCACCCACGATCCGCGCCTGTTCATAAAGCCGCACGAGCTGCGGAAGAGCCTGGAGAAAGCCGGGCTTGTCGCGGGGCCAACCCAGGGCCTTGGTCCCAGGGGCATCGATCGGCGGGGCGATCTGGTCTTCGGTCCCGTTCCTCTCCAGACCGTCATCTATCTGGGCGTGGCTCGTAAGCCGGGAGATACCTAATGGTGCAGACTGCGCTGCTTGCGACTGCCCTCTTGTTCGGAGGCATGGTCCTCTACGCCTTCGGCTTTGCGGCATTCATCTTCAGCACATTGCCGGCGGCCTCGGCCGGTGCGCTGATCCGTCAGGCCTTCCCATGGTTCTACCTGTTCGTCTTGGCCACATCGGCGTTCGCGGCCGCCATTGCCGCTTCCGGCGATCCGGTGTCGTCGGGCATCCTGGTGGCCATTGCCGTGACGACCATCTTCGCGCGGCAGGTGCTGATGCCCGCCATCAATCGGGCGACGGATAGCGGTGCCAAGCGTCGGTTCCAAGTCCTGCATACCGCCTCGGTTCTCATCACCATTGCCCACATCGTCGGCGCCGGATTTGTGATCTTGCGCCTCGCCGATGCCTGAACCAAGGCGGCGGAGTCCCTACACCGGATTCTGTGCTCCTGCGAAAAACAGCAACCGCCCGCCTGGATCGTAGATCGGCCTGATCCGGAGACGATTCACGAACGCAGATCCGTCTTTTCGGTAATTAAGAATATCGATCATGAAACGGGTTTGCGCAAGAAGAGCATGCCGAATTGCGGCAATGGCGTGCTGGCTCGTGCCCGGTCCCTGCAGGAACCGGCAATTCTGCCCTAGGGCTTCCTGCGCGCTGTATCCAGTTTGCTTTTCGAACTCCTCGCTGACGAAAATCATTGGGTTGTC